>NZ_BAAILP010000212.1:5454-25570 GCF_054589055.1 Novosphingobium sp. 11B
GTTACAGCAAAACCCCCGCGAGTTCCGCCATCACCGCGGCGCGGCGGGCTTCGGCGTCTACGTTGAGGCCGCCCGAGGTCCATTCTATGCGCGCGTCGCCTTGCGGCACGGCCTCGTCGTCGATCACGGTGATCGCCAGCGGGCGGCCACATTTCGCCTCGCGCGCCTCGACGAGGACGTCCACTTCGTCGCGCATTTCCGGGTTCACGCGGACCACCAGCGCGGTGCCTTGCGCCACTTGCTCCAGCGCGCGCGCCAGTGCCTCGTCCACGGCGCGGGCTGGGGATGTTTCGATCGCGTGGCCGGCCAGCATCTCGGCGGCGTGGAGGGCGACCGCGCCCGCCTCGCCGATCATGCGGCGGGCGACGGCCTCGACCTGCCCCTCGATCCCGTCGAGCGCGGCGTGAAGCGCGTCGGTCGCCGCCAGCAGAGCCTCGCCGCGTTCCGAACGCGCCTGCGCGGCGCCCGCCTCGAAGCCGTCGGCACGGGCGCGGGCGAGTTCGGCGCGGTGCTCGGCCTGCATGCGCTCGATGCGGGATTCAAGGTCCTCGATCCGGTCGCGCAGGGATTCGGGCAGGGTTTCCGCGGCGGACGCAGGCTCGGGCTCGCCGGGCACGGGGACCAGCGGCGTATCGACGGGGTGGAAGAACACCCGGTCGAAGCCGAAAGGTTGTATCGTTCCCGCGCCGTCGGCGGGTGCCTTCGGGTTAGTCGCCATCAGTCGTCATCAATAGATCATCGCATCGTCGCTCTTGGGGTCGGCGAGGACGATTTCGCCGCGCTCGCCCAGATCCTTGGCGAGCGTAACGAGGTTGCCCTGCGCGGCCTCGCATTCGCGGGCGCGCACCGGCCCCATCGCGGCCATGTCGTCGCGCAGCAGCTTGGCGGCGCGCTCGGTCATGGCGCCGAAGAACAGGCGGCGCATCTCTTCCGGAGCGCCCTTGAGCGCCAGCGCCAGTTCGCGCTTGTTGCAGTTGCGCACGATGACCTGGATCGCGCTCGGCAGCAGGTTCGACAGATCCTCGAAGGTGAACATGAGCGCGCGGATGCGCTCGGCTTCCTCGGGCGCCTTCTCGTCGAGCGCGCCGAGCATCGCCTCCTCGGTCGAGCGGTCGAGCGCGTTAAACAGTTCGGCCATGGTCTCGTGCGGATCGCGGCGCTGCGCGCGCGAGAGGTTGGTCATGAACTCGGTCTTGAGCGTCTGCTCGACCTGCACGATCACGTCCTTCTGGACGGTCTCGGTCTTGAGCATGCGCATGACGACTTCGGTGCCGAAGTCGCGCGGCAGCGCCGCCAGCACCCGCGCGGCGTGGTCGGGCTTGAGCTTCTGCAGGATCACCGCGACGGTCTGCGGGTGCTCGCTCTTGAGGTAACCCGCCAGCACGCCTTCGCTGACGTTCGAGAGCTTGTCCCACATCGTCCGGCCCGAAGGACCGCGAATGTCCTCCATGATGTCCTTGACGCGCTCGGGCGCGAGCACGCCTTCGAGCAGCCGTTCGGTCGTCTCGTAGGAACCGTGCAGCGTGGTGATCGAGGAGACCTCGCCCGAAAACTGGCCGAGCAGGTATTCGACGACGACGGCAGGCACGCGGCCGAGCGACGCGATCGAGGAAGACAGCTCCTTGATCTCGTCGTCGTTCAGCTGCTGCCAGATGGGGATTCCGTGCTCCTGACCAAGCGCCAGCAGCAGCGCAGCCGCCCGCTGGGTGCCCGAATATTTCTTGAGCTCCGGCGGCTCGCCCACCGCGGTCATCATGTTCACTGCGAGATTCCTTGAAAAATGCGCAATTTCATCCGATCGCAAGGTCTTCCTTCTATTTATAGGAGGGACACCCACGCAACCGGCTCACGAGGCACAATTGACGATAAGTCTGAATAATGGGTTGATCGGCCTGTCGGTTCTGGGAGGAACCTCGGCCTATTCATCCTATCAAAGCAGCCTCGCCTCGTCCGACAGCGTGGCGGTGACGGCGGCCAAGAAGGCGTTTACCACGCCCACCACGACGGCGCCGTGGCTCGATGCCCTGGGCACCGATACCGCGACCAGCGCGCAAGTCGCGGCGGTCAAGCGGCTCGCCTCGATCATCGATGCCAATGGCGACAGTTCGCTGGAGGACCTGCCCGACGTCCAGACCGCCTTTACCGCTTACAAGGCGCTGGAAAACCTGCGTATTCTGACGCAGGCAGGCACGTCCAAGACGATTTCCGCGACCGAGCGCGCGGCCTTGCAGAAGAGCTTCGCGCAAGGTCTGGCGGACCTTCAGGGCTACCTTTCGAGTGCCGATACCGATCTTCTCGAACTCGGTTTCGGATCGGTGACGAGCAGCACCCGCACCCTCGGCGTCGAGGCCCGCTACGCCACCGGCGCGGTTGCCGGCACCGGCGTTTCGACCACCCGCGCGGCCCCGGTCGAGGGTCTGACGGGCAGTGAAATTTTTCAGGTGACCCTGACCCGCGGCACCACCAGCGAGGTCGTCAGCGTCGATCTTTCCGAGACGAGCACACAGCCCCCGACGCTTGATTCGGTCGCCGCCGCGCTCAATGCCGCGATCGGCGCGAAGATCGCCACGAACGCCAGCGGCACGCCTATTCTCGACGCCGAGGGCAATACGACCTCGCAGTGGAAGTCGCATTTCACGGTCGAGAAGACCGACGGCAAGTGGGGCCTCACCTTCAACCCCGCAGGCATCGAGAAAGTCTCGATCGATCAGGTCGCGGCGGGCGATGCGCTGATGGTGGCGAGCGGCGAGACGGCGACGATCTCGGGCACCAAGTCGCCCACTTCGGCCAATGTCTACCGCATCGAGGACCTTGCCGGATCGCTGACCTGGGAGCGGCTGAGCAAGATCAACGCCGTGGATACCGACGCCACCGCCCGCGCCGCCGCGAGCGCGGCCGCCACAGCCAAGTCCACCAAAACCGAACTGGCCGAGAACGCCGACTACACCGTCGTTTCGGCGACCGCCGCCAATGCCATCGCCACCGACGCGAACGGCTATAGCTACATCGTCGGCACCACCGCCGGCGACATGGGCACGCAGACCGGCGACGGCACCGACGACCTGTTCCTCACCAAAGTGGACAGCGAGGGCACGGTGGTCTGGCAGCGCAATCTCGGCGCGGCAGGCACCGCCTCGGGCGCGGCGGTGACGATCGCGCCCAACGGAGAGATCGTCGTTGCGGGCACCGTCTCGGGCGCATTCAACGGCAGCGACGATACCCAGACCGACCTCCTCGTCAGCCGCTTCAACACCAAGGGCGAGGAGCTTTCGAGCACCGCGATCCGCCAGGTCGGCAACGAGACCGCCAGCGCGGTGACAGTCGGCAACGACGGTTCGATCTACCTCGCCGGGCGCGCCTCTGCCGGGGGCGGCGACGCGGTGATCGTCCGGCTCGACGCGGCGGGCAAGATGCAGGAGCGGCGCACCATCGACAGCGGCGGGTCGGACTCGATCTCGGCCCTCGCCATCGATGGGGACGGCAATCTGCTGGCGCTGACCAACGAGAAAGGCGTCGCCACCTTGCGCAAGATCGCCGCCGGATCGCTGGGCACGGACCTCGGCTCGGTGGCGCTGGGCAACGCCTCGGCCAAGGCGATCGCGGTGTCGGACAGCGGCCAGATCGCCGTCGTCGGCACCACCAGCGCCGCGCTGAACGGCGCGCAGGTCAACGGCCTCTCCGGCGGAACCGACGCCTTCGTCACCCTGATCGAGCCGGATTTCTCCGCCACCCTCACCAGCTACATCGGCACCGACAGCGCCGATCAGGCGGACAGCGTCGCCTATCTGAACGGCGCGCTCTATGTCGGCGGGCGCACGGCGGGGACGCTGGGCGGGACCAAGTCGGGCAGCGTGGACGGCTTCGTCGCGCGGATCGATCCCGCCGACGGCTCGGTGCAGACGGTCTCGCAATGGGGCCAGCGCAGCAGCGCCGTGGAGCCGGTGCGCATCACCGCCGTCGCCGGCGGGGCGACCGGCGGCCTCGGCGCGCTTGGCCTGCACCGCGGCGTGCTCAACCAGCAGAGCACCGGCGACCTCGTGGCCGAGACCTCGCTGCGGGTGGGCGACAGCTTCAAGATCAGCGTCGACGGCGAGACCGCGCGCACCGTCAACATAGAGAAGGGCGAGACGATGACCAGCCTCGCCGCCAAGATCCGCAAGATCACCGGCACCGACGCGACCATCACCACGCCCTTCACCGACGGCGCCTCCAGCCTCAAGATCGACGTGAAGTCCGGCCACACGCTGGAACTGATCGCGGGCGCGGACGGCAAGGACGCGCTGGGCAAGCTGGGGCTCGATCCGATCCGCCTCGTGCCCTCCAAGGTGCTCGATCCGAAAGCCGCCAAGGTGACGCCGGGGGGGCGCTTCAACCTGAACTTGTCCAGCGCGCTGACGCTGACCGACGCCACCACGGCAGGCACCGCGCTTTCCCGGGTCAAGAGCGCGCTGTCGATGATCCAGTCAGCCTATCGCTCGCTCTACTGGGATTCGGGCAAGGCGGCGATCGTCGACGGCACCATTTCCGGCAGCGGCGGCAGCGCCTACCAGCAGGCCAAGCTCGCCAGCTATCAGGCGGCGCTCTCGCGTCTCTCCGGTTCCTAAGGAGGCACCCGATGTCCACCCTCCCCCCCCTGTTCGACGGCATGGGCCGCGCCATGAAGTCCATGGCCGAACGCCAGCGTGTCATCGCCGAGAACGTCGCCAACTCCGAGACGCCCGGCTACAAGACCCGCACGGTCGAGGCGCCGGACTTCTCATCGCTGGTGGACGGCCAACTGGGCTTGAGCGGCACGCCGCATGTGGTGCGCCCGCATGTTGAACTCTCGGGCAGCATGACCGCGCTGGGCGCTAGGGCCCCGCAGGCGCGCGGGCGGATCGTCCTCGACGGCAATACCAGCGAGACCAAGCCGGACGGCAACAACGTGACGCTGGAAGACCAGCTCCTGTCGCTGGGGCAGGTCCAGCAGGACTATGCGGCCATGACCAACCTCTATCGCAAGCAGATGGCGTTGATGAAGACGGCGGTGGGCAAGGGATGACCTGCATCCTCCCCGTTGCGCAGCAATGGGGAATGGGACCGCCGACGCAGTCGGTGGTGGAGGGGTTAGCGCGCTCGAAGCACCCTCCGTCAGTCGCTGCGCGACTGCCACCTCCCCATCGCTGCGCGACAGGGAGGATTAGGCCAGCACTTAAAGGATGTGCCTTGGCGAGGAGAAAATTCTTCCCCTTCTCCCCAATTTCGCATCCATTTCGGACCTTGCAGCGTTACCCTGCAAACCCACAGATTCCGCCGTTTTGCGCATCCACACCCCGGTTTTGCGGAGGGCAACTGCCCGGATTGCGTAAGAAATGCGAAATTTTAAGGATATCGCAAGGCAGTAAGCGCCAATTCCCAAGTTCCGCCAATCAAGCGGCGGTCGCGAAAAAGACCCGATTCGGCAGAACCCTCCGAATGGGCGCATTGACCGGGAAGGTCGGACATGAAAAGTCCCGGCCATCCCCAGAATGGAACAAGATCTGCGATGAACGACAAGTTGCCCGAATTAAGCGATCGGGCCGGTCCACGGCAAGTAACGGAGGCGGCGATGACGACAATCGATTACCATCGCACGCTCGTGTTCCCGAACCGCATCCGCAAGTTCCGCAAGCAACTCAATATCGGCAGCCTTCTCGAATTGTCGGAGCGGCTTTCGGGAATAACCTATATCCGCCTCTCCAAGATCGAGCGGGGAGAGATTTTCGCCCGGGCCGACGAACTGCGTGATCTCGGCCGCGCGCTTGGCGTGGACCCGGTGGAACTGCTGATCGACGTCGATGCCCCAGGTTTCGACGTCGCCGCATGGGCGGAACCTCTCCACGGCCCCGCCCCTGCCGACCCTGAGGGCGAACTGCGCGCGGTGCTGCTCGCCGCCGCCCTGCGCGCGCGGCGCGGCGGCGATCCGGCGCTGACGATCGCGGTGCTCGAAAGCGAATATGGCATTGCCCCGGTGGTACTGTCGCGGATCGAGAATGCGCTCAAGCCGCTGGAACGCTGGAACGAGGACGTGCGGGCCGCCCTGCGCCGCCTGTTCGGCGCGCCCGACGACAAGGCGCTAATGGCCGAGGTCGAGGCGCTCCACGCCGCCGGGGACCTCGACGCGGTGCTGCCGATGGTCGCCAACCCCGAGATCCGCCTCACCAAGTCGCGCACGCGCATCGCAGCGCTGAAGGACGAACTGAGCGGCGGCGCGCCTGAGGTTGCTGCTCCTGTAGCAGCACGGGCAACGATTCCAACTCCGGCGCCGAAGATCGAGCCTATGGCTCCCGACAACGCCGCGACCCTGCGCCTGCTTCCCGTCCTCGGCACCCCCCTGCCCGGCGGCCTGATCGCGCCAACCCCGACCGGCGCCGAGGTCGAGGCGCCGCGCAGCGCGGGTCCGCGCGCCTATGGCCTGCGCCTCGGCCGCCCGACGCTGGGCGCGGGACTGCCCGGCCGCGCTACCTTGGTGGTGGACCCCGACCGCTACCCCGCCACCGGCGGCCTCGCCGTCGTGCGCGAGGGTGAGGCGCTGCGCGTCCTCTCCGTCGCCGCCGACCGGAACGGCCGCATGCTCGGCTATTCGCAAAGCCCCGATCTGGAAGTGATCCTCGACACCCTCGCCCCGGCCGACGTCGCGGCGGTGCTCTCGGCGGTGTTCGAGTAAGGGCGACGCCATTCACGGCGCTCGCGATTCGTAACCCGTTTTTGGGGTAATTCCTAGATTATACCGAATTTGGGTTAAAAACTTAATTGACCCTTTTTTGGGTTAATGCCATCACCGCGTTCATGGCTTCCTCCCCCTCCTTCCATGCCGTCCTCATGGGCGATCTCGTGGGGAGCGAGCGGCATGCGGACCCCCGGGACCTGCATGCCCGGTTCAATGCCGCGATCGACCGCCAGAACAAGGCCCTTGCCGCCGACATGGCCTCGCCATTGACGATAACGCTCGGCGACGAATTCCAGGGCCTGTTCACCTCGCTGGTAGCTGCCGCGCAAGCCGCGCGCGAGATCCGCTTCGAGTTGCTGGGCAAGGACATCGACTGCCGTTTCGTGATCGGCAGCATCGATCTTAGAACACCGGTCAATTCCCGGCGCGCCTGGAACATGATGGGGCCGGGCTTCGCCGACGCGCGGGAACGTCTGGGGGAAAAGCGCTCTGCGAGCCGTTATCGCTTCTCCTTCCCGCAGTACGAGCTTCTCGAAACCCTGCTGGAAGCAAGCGGCGCAAGCCTGACCGCCATCGAACGCAGGTGGTCGCAGGCCCAGCGCGGCGATATCGTCAAGCTGCTGGCCGGGGCCTCGGTCGCCGAAGTGGCGCACGCCCGCAATGTCAGCGTACACAACGTCTACAAAGTGCGAAGCGCAGGCGACTTCGAGCTGTATGTTATCCAGTGGGCCGCCATTCACAAGGCGCTCGCCGAACTTGACCATCGATACCGATTGCCGGGGGCCGACAAATGGGGTGCGCATTCCTTTACACCGCAGTAGCCCTGATACTGCTGACCTGGGTGGGCAACCTGATCTGCCGGGGGATCTTCCACCTCAGCGGCCTGAAGGATTCCATCGCGCATCTTTCTACCCCGGCGCACAACGCGGGCCGCTGGATCGGCGTATTCGAACGGCTGATCCTGGCCACGGGGATCATCGTCCATAGCTGGGAGATCCTTGCCGCCGTGATCGCGCTCAAGACCGTCGCGCGCTTCAAGGACATGGACGAGCGCAATTTCGCCGAATACTTCCTGGTCGGATCGCTGTTCAGCATCTTGTGGACGATGCTGGTGACGAGCGCCTGGATCGCATATGACCACAACGCGGGGATCGACTTGCGCAAACACACCGAGCAATGGCTCGGAATTCAGGCCGGGAAGGGCTGACCGGGGATCGTCTTTCAGAACGTGCCGCAGTTGCCCGGTGCCTTGCGGCCGGCGAAGCGGGCGTCGATCCAGTCCAGCATCGCCGCCGCATCGCTGCGCGCGACGGTCTCGTGCCGCCCCCCCTGTATCGACATGAAGCGCACGGTCCTGCCCCGCCTGCAGGCGAGGCGGGCGAAGTCGCGCACCACGGCCGGGGCGACGATCGTGTCCGCCGTTCCGGTCGCGATCAGGGCGGGGACCGGGATCGCCGCCGCCGAGGGACTGTTTGCGCGCATCATGCGGCCCCAGGGCTGCTGCCGGGATAAATCGAGCCTGGCGATCGCCCGCTGGGCAATGGCGATGCCGACGATGGTGCCCAGCTTGGGCCGGGCGTCGAAGCGAACGCAGTTGTTGTCGGCGAGCCGCATCATCAAGCGCTGGACCGAGGCCGACCCGAACGTCGCCATGGGCGCGCCGTAGAGCCGCGACCAGCTGGTCGCCGTATAGGCGATCAACAGGGCGCGCACGCGCGGGTCGCTGCCTTCCGTCAAGTTGCGGGCAAGGTCGGTCGGCGGCACCACCGCGACGATCCCCGCCAGCTGCAGCTCGGGCGCGTAGCGTGCCTGGATCTGGCCGGACCACAAGGCTGCGTGGCCGCCTTGCGATTCCCCCCAGAGCGCGAAGCGGGTGCCGCTCGCCGCCGCCGGGATGCGACGCGCGGCGCGCACCGCATCGAGGGTGGAACGGCCCTCGCTCACGCCGATCAGCACCGGATGCACGCCTTCCGACCCCAGCCCCGGATAGTCGGGCGCGACCACGGTATAACCGCGGGCGAGGGCGTCCTTCAGGCCGGGGATCACGGTGAAGTTGTCGTCCCCCAGCGACGGCGCGCAGCGGCGCGCGATGCCGACCAGCCCGTGCGTCCAGGCGATGACCGGCCGGGCGGGAGCAGCGGGAGCGGGGGCAGCGGGGGCGACGACCATACCGGTCACCGCGAGGGGCAGGTCTTTCTCGTCACGGGTCCAGTAGCGGATCCGCCAGGCCTTCATGCCGGCAGGCGCGGTGGCGACCGGATCGGCCGCGATCAGCGTGCCCGCAGACTGCGCCCGCGCCGTCGAAGCGGTGAATGCCATGGCCGCCGCCAGCAGCAGAACCGGTTTCCCGCAGATACCGCCCATCAGGCCGCTCCTTCCCGAAACAGACTGCGGCCTTAGCACGCCGGAGGGCGGCGGGGCTCCCGAAAATTACCCGCTCAGAACTCCCCGTTGAGCGAAATCGGCGTCGTCAGGTCCGCGCGGGCAAGGGTGCCGCTCGCCCCGTAGGCGTAGGCGCGATTGCCGGTCAGGCGCTTGGCCTCGGACGCAATCGCGCCCATCAGGTCGGCCGACAGCTCGATGTGGCGTTCCAGCAGCGCGGCGTTGACCATCGAGGCGGCGCGCAGCTCGCCCAGCGCTTCGGTGAAGCTCTCGCGCAAGGGGGCGTCCAGCTGCGCGGTCCAGCCCGGCTCCTGCCGCGTCACGCGGGCGAGGCGTTCCTCCAGCGTGCCCACGAGCCGCGCCTTGGCCGAGGCCAGCTCGGCCAGGTCGAGCGCGCGGATGCCGCTCTCCAGCGCGCGCGTCTCCTCGCGCATCACTGACGAAAGCGAGGTCATGACTTCGATGATGGCGGCGGCGGTCTCGTTGTCACTCGGCATTGGTCGCGCCCTGCAGGCGGATGATCTGCGCCTCGACCGCAGAGGCGATGCCGAGGCCCTTGCCGGACGCGATGGAGTTGCCGATCTGCTCGGCCAGGATGCCGCGGAACATCTCCTCGCCGTGGCCGCCGGAGAACTGCTCGTCCTGCTCCACGGTTTCCATCATGATCTTGGTGATTTGCCCTGCGAAGACGCCCTCGAACTGGCGCGCCACCGCCGCCGGGCTGCGGTCCTGAGAGATGACGCGCGCCTGCGTCGGATAGGTATTGATCGGATCGCTCATCCTACTGCACCGCTATTTCGGCCTGCAAGGCGCCCGCCGTCTTGAGCGCCTGCAGGATGGTGATGAGATCGCGCGGGCTGACGCCCAGCGCATTGAGGCCGCCCACCAGCGTCTGCAGCGAAGTGCCGCTGGTCAGCATCGCGAGCGCCGCGCCGTTTCCGTCGTTCGCCTGGATGGTGGTGCGCGGCAATACCGCCGTCTGCCCGCCCGAGAACGGCGCGGGCTGCGAGGCCACCGGGGTCTCGGTGACGCTGATCGTCAGCCCCCCTTGCGCGATGGCCACCGGACTGACGCGCACGTCCGCGCCCATGACCACGGTGCCCGCCGCCTCGTTGATGACGATCCGCGCGGGCTGGTCGACCGCGACGGTCAGGTTCTCGACCTGTGTGACGAGGTCGATCAGCGAGCCGCTGCCGTAGGGGCGCAGCTCCACCGTGCCGGGGTCGAGCACTTCGGCCGAGCCGGGAGCCTGCCGGTTGATGGTCTGGGCGATCTGGCGCGCGGTGGTGAAATCGGGGTTCTTCAGCGCCAGTTTCAGCGAGTGGGCATTGCGCAGGTCATAAGGCACCTCGCGCTCGATGATGGCGCCGCCGGCGATGCGCGCAGTGGTCATCACGCCCCGGCTGAGCTTCGCGCCCGCGCCTTGCGCCTTGAAGCCGGAGACCGCGACGGGGCCTTGCGCCACGGCGTAGATCTCCCCGTCCAGCGCCCGCAGCGAGGAGACGAGGAGGATGCCGCCCTGCAGGCTGCTGGCGTCGCCAAGGGCCGAGACTTGCACGTCCACGGTCGATCCCGAGCGCGCGAACGGCGGCATCGTCGCGGTGACGGTCACGGCGGCGACGTTCTGGGTGAGCATCTGGGTGCCCCGGATGTTGACGCCCATGCGCTCCAGCATCGCCTGCAAGGTCTCCTCGGTGAAGGGGACGTTGCGGATGCGGTCGCCGGTGCCCTGCAGGCCAACGACCAGACCGTAGCCGACCAGCTGGTTGGTGCGCACGTTCTCGACGTCGACGATGTCCTTGATGCGCGGCTGCGGTCCTGCCTGTGCCACCGAGGGCGACAACAGGGCGAGAAGCGCGAGGAGGAAGGGCAGCCGGGGCATCGTGTGCATTATAGGATGAAGTTGGGAGGGGCGGGCCGAATATGTTCAAAGAACGCCCACCCCCGGCCCCTCCCGCAAGCGGGAGGGGAGAAAAGACGCCGCGCCCTCCCGCTCATCCTGAGCTTGTCGAAGGAGGGAAGGCCGGGAGGCTTGGGAGCGAAGCGACCTAGCCGGACGGGTCCCACCCTATTTCCCCGCCTTCTTCGCCAGCTTCAGCACATAGCCGATGATCTCCGCCACCGCCTGATAGTGCTCGATCGGGATGGGGTGGTCGATCTCCACCGCCGCGAAGAGCGCGCGGGCCAGCGGCGGGTTTTCCAGGATCGGCACCCCGGCCTCGGCCGCGACCTCGCGGATGCGCAGCGCCACCGCGTCCACGCCTTTCGCCACCACGGTCGGCGCGGCGGTCACGCCATGCTCGTACTTGAGCGCGACCGCGTAGTGCGTCGGGTTGGTCACGATTACGCTGGCGGTCGGCACTGCCGACATCATCCGCTTGCGCGAGCGCTGCATCTGGATCTGGCGGATCTTGGCCTTGATCTTGGGATCGCCGTCGTTCTGCTTGTGCTCGTCCTTCACTTCCTGAAGGGTCATGCGCATGCGCTGCATGAAGCTGCGCCGCTGCCACAGGAAGTCGAACAGCGCGAGCCCCGCGACCAGCATCGCCACCGCGCGCAGGGCCTCGAACGCGAGCCCCCCCGCCGCCGCGCCCACTGCGGCGGGAGAGCGGCCGACCAGCCCGTCCACGCCCTGCAGACGCGGCGCCAGCACCATCCACACCACGAGGCCGATAGCGCTCATCTTGGCCAGCGTCTTGGCGAATTCCACCAGCGCGCGGGTGCCGAACAGGCGCGAGAAACCGCTGGCGGGCGAGAGCTTGGACCATTTGGGCGAAAGACGCGACCAGCTCATCACCGCGCGGCCCTGCAGGAATATCGTGCTCACCGCCGCGGCCATCAGCACCGCGAAGACCGGCAGCAGCGACACCAGCGTGTGCCACGCGACCCCGGTGGCGAGCCCCTGCGCGCCGTCCGGATCGAGGCTGAAATCCTCGGCATCGCCCCAGAGCCGCTTGAGCATAGTACCCAGACTCTCGATCGCCGAGAGGCCGAGCCAGCCCGTCACCGCCAGCGCGCCGGCCATCATGGTGGCGTGGCGGACCTCTGGCGCAATGGCGACTTCGCCGCGTTTGCGGGCGTCGTCGAGCTTCTTCTGCGTAGGCTCGTGTGTGCGCTGGTCCTTGTCGGCGGCGTCATCGGCCATGTCAGAGGGTCCACCCGCTCTGCATGAACGTGGCCATGGCGTTGGCGAAAGCGGTGAGCATCGCCCCCAGCGTCATCGCCAGCACCGAGAGGCCGAGCAGCAGGTTCGCCGGCTGCATGATGAAGAACACCTGGATCGAGGGCGCCACCCGCGCCGCCAGCCCCTGCCCCAGATTGAACAGCATGCCGTAGAGGATCAGCGGCGCGCACAGGCTCAGCCCCAGCGCCGTCGCCTGCCCCATGACCGCGACGGCGAGATGCGCGAAGTCGGCGGCAGGCGGCATCCCGCCGACCGGAAAGCTGGCGTAGGACTTGAAGATCGAGGCGATCCACAAGTGATGCACGCCCGTCGAAAGGCACACCACGATCGCCGCGACGCCGACGAACCGCGCGAGCAGCGGCACCTGCCCGCCCATCGCCGCATCGACCACCAGCGCGGAGGACAAGCCCACCTGCTGCGAGGCCAGCGCCCCGGCAATGGCGGCGGCGCTGAACAGGATGCGCACGATCATGCCGAGCGCAAGGCCGACCATGACCTCGCCGATCACCAGCAGCGGCATCGACAGGCCGGACTGCAGCGCAGGCGTCACGTGCGGCTCCAGCATGCCGTACATGCCGAAGGTGAAGGCCAGCGCCATGACGAGGCGGATCTGCATCGGCAATCCGTCGTCAGAGAAGGCGGGCAGCAGCATGATGACGCTACCGACGCGGCAGAACAGCAGCAGGAACGCCGCCGTATCGATCGGCAGGCGCAGCAGCGTCGCCAGGTCGATGGCGTTCATGCGGTCGTGCCCGCGCGGTACACCCAACTGGTCATTTCCGCGAAGGCGGGAACCCAATTGATGACATTGCCTGTTGCACGGGCATCAGATGGGTCCCCGCCTTCGCGGGGATGACGGATCGGGTTTTGATGCCCCAGCTCTCGCCTATGCGGGCTTCGATCAAGCACGATCTGCGGCCTAATGCGCGACGATGGCGTCGGCCACGCGGTCCATGAAATTGCTCAGGGCATGGCCGATCATCGGCAGGCTGAGCAGCATCACCACGCCCAGCACCAGCAGCTTGGGCACGAAAGTCAGCGTCATTTCCTGCACTTGCGTCAGCGCCTGGAGCAGGCCGATGAGCACGCCGACGATCAGTGCGGCGATCAGCATCGGCCCGCAGATGGTCAGCATCAGCACCAGCGCGGCGCGGGCGAGTTCTATGGCGGCGTCGGGGGTCATGGGGCCATGATCATGGGGCTGTGTGGGCCTCCCATCCTTCGACAAGCTCAGGATGAGCGGAGTGAGCGGAGGATAGGCAAAAGGGTTCCGAGTAAAGGGCCAAAGCCCCCCGACCCCGCTCAAGCTGAGTGCTGAGCTTGTCGAAGCATCGAAGCCCCCCGGACAGGGCGCAACACCCGCTCATCCCTAGATCTGCATCTTCATGATGTCGGAGTAGGCCGAGACCACCCGGTCGCGCACCGCCACTACCGTATCGAGCGCGGTTTCCGCCGCGCCGATGGCGGTGACGACGTCGATCAGGTCGCCCTTGCCGCCGATCTGCTTGATGCTCTGCGTCTCGGCATTGCGCAGCGCGTCGCCGGTCTGCGAGACCATGCTCTCGACCATCGAGCCGAACCCACCGCCGCTCGGCGCGAGACCGCCGGAGGGCGCAAGGCCGCCACTCTTCTGTCCGGTATCGGACAGCGGATTGGTGGCCCGGGCCGCCCGGGCGTAAGCGGAAAGCCCGTCGAGGGAGCCGATCGACATTGCCTCGCCCTTACTTCAGCAGATCGACGGTGCGCATGGTCATGCCGCGCGCCGCCTCGATGGCGTTGAGGTTGGCCTCGTAGGACCGCTGCGCCGCCTTCATGTCGGCGGCCTCGATCAGCGGATTGACGTTGGGCTGCTCGACATACCCTTGCGCGTCGGCGACGGGATTGCCGGGCTGGTAGATGCGACCGAAGGCACTCTTGTCCGCTTCGATGGACTTCACGGTAACTTGCGTGGCGCCGGTATTCCGATCGACCTCCGCTGCGAAACTGGCGACGCGGCGGCGATAGGGATCGCCCTCGGCCGTCGTGGCGATGGAGTCCGAATTGGCGAGGTTCTCGGCGATGACGCGCATCCGCAGCGCCTGCGCGCGCAGGCCCGATGCCGAGACGTCGATCGAATTGCCCAGTTCCGCCACACGTGGTCCCCAGATGCCCTTAACCACCTTATAGGCAACTTTTTCCTAGTGGCGCACTACTCCTATAAACTTTTCCCCTATAAAGCTGCCAGTGAAAGGAGACGCGCGGTGTCCGTCCTCGAAGGCATTCCCATCGACCTGCAGATCGTGCTGGGCTCCACCAGCATCCCGGTCCGCCAGGTGCTCAAGATGAGCCGCGGCGCGATGATCCAGCTCGACTGCGGGCAGGACGATCCGACGCGCCTCTACGTCAACGACCGCCTCGTCGCCGAGGGCCGCATCCTCGTCAACGGCGAGGCCATGTCGCTTGAAATCACCCGTGTGGTCCAGGCCGAGCGCTGAAAGGTGGACCTGTTCTCGCTTGTGCGCATGCTGGGTGCCCTTATGGTCGTGTTGGGTGCCCTTGTCTGCGCTTTGTGGGCGGTCAAGCGCTACGACCTGACCATGCCACGCAAGTGGCTGGAAAAGCTGGGTAATACTGGTCCTGACAAGCGTTTGCAGGTGGTCGAGCGGCTTGCCGTGGACCAGCGCCGCTCGCTGGTGCTGCTGCGCCGTGACGATACCGAATTCAGCGTCCTGATCGGCCCGGAAGGGGTGACGGTGCTGGACAGCGCGGTCGCTCCGAAGGTGGTCGAGATTGTCAAACAAAATGATGAAAATCAGATATTTGAGAAGGAACCGGAAGCGCAGACGGCCTCCTTCGCGGCCCGCATTCCAGTGCTCCCGGACGTCTGGTTCACGCAGGACGTGAAGACGGAACTGCACTGATGAGCGTCCCTGCCACCCCTGCCGGTTTCCCCGGGGAAACCGTGCTTCGGCGCATTCTGGCCGTTCTCGCGGTTCTGGTGGTGCTCGCCCTGCCCGTCGCGGCGATGGCCCAGAGTGCTGGCGCCGCAGGCGCAGCGAGCGCCCTGACCGGCGGCGGCACGATGTCGGGCCGGGTGCTGCAGCTGGTGATGGTGCTGACGGTGCTCAGCCTGGCGCCGGGCATCCTGATGACGATTACCTCGTTCACCCGCATCGTCGTGGCGCTCTCGCTGCTGCGCTCGGGGATGGGCGTGCAGGGCGTGCCGCCCAATCCGATCGTCATTTCGCTGGCGCTGTTCCTCAGCTTCTTCGTCATGGCGCCGACGTTCGACGCGGCGTGGAAGCAGGGGATGGGGCCCTACAACGCCGGGCAGATCAACGAAACCGAGGCCCTGTCCCGCGCCAGCAAGCCGTTCCACACCTTCATGCTGAAGCAAGTGCGCGACGACGACGTGAAGCTGTTCGTCAGCCTCTCGGGCAAAGTCCCGAAGAGCCGCGCGGAACTGCCGATGACGACGCTGATGCCCGCCTTCATGATCTCCGAACTGCGCCGCGCCTTCGAGATCGGCTTCCTGCTGCTGCTGCCGTTCCTGGTGATCGATCTTGCGGTGGCGGCGGTGCTGATGGCCATGGGCATGATGATGCTGCCGCCCGCGACGGTCTCGCTGCCGATGAAGATCATCTTCTTCGTGCTGGTCGATGGCTGGGCGCTGGTCGCGGGGTCTCTGGTGAAGAGTTTCGGGTAGCGCCTTGCCGCAAGGGGCTTCGACAAGCTCAGCCTGAGCGGGTTGAGGGCGTTTGTCTCCCTGCGCGCGCCCCACACTCCGCTCATCCTGAGCTTGTCGAAGGATGGGGTTCCAGCGCAGCCCCTACCCCGGCGACGCCTTCGTCACCGCCACGGAGCGTACCGCGTCCTTGCCGTAGACCTCCAGCGCGGCGTCCATCACCACCTTGCGGAAGGCATCGAGCCCCGGCAGCATCCCGTCCGGCCCGCTGGCCATCGGCGTGCGATAGGTCCGCAGGTTCACCGCGTTCATCAATAGCGGCAGCTTCGCGCCCACTTCCTCGGTCGTGCCCTGCGGCACCTCAAGCTGGATCTCGAAGGTTTCGTAGCCCGAAAGCCGCCCGTCGGCGAAGACCAGCGGCGCCAGCACTTCCACCGGCGGCACGAACTCGGTCGGGCCTTTGCCGGGCTTCTTCGCATGGCCCGTCACCAGTTGCGGCGCGAAGTGGAGCACGCCCCAGGCCCCCGCCCCGCCGACGCCGAGCCCCGCCACGGTGGCGAACAGGCCCATCACGATGCGCTTGATCATGCCGCCCTCCGCTCAGAACTTGAAGCTGGCGTCATGCGGCAGCGCGCCCGCCTCGGCCATGACGACGATGGTGATGCGGCGGTTCTCGGGGCGATCGGGCTGGTCGGGATAGACCGGCTCGTTGCCCGCCTTGCCAACGACCTCCGCAAAGCGGTCAGCCGGCAGCCCCGCCGCCACCAGCGCCGCCCGCGCGGCAAGGGCGCGATCAGCCGAAAGCTGCCAGTTTGCGTCGCTGTTCCCGCCCGCGCCATCGGTATGGCCCTCGATGGCGATGCGCGCGTCGATCCCGGCAAGCTGCTTCGCCGCCCGCGTCAGCAGCGCCCGCGCGAAGTCGTTGAGCTGCGCGGTGCTGCCCTTGAACATCGAACGCTGCGCATTGTCGACGAGGTGGATACGCATCCCCTCGCGGCTCGGCCGCACGTCGACATTGGCGCGGCCCTGGGTGTCCATCGGCGGCTGCAGCGCGACTTGCATCTCCTGCGCCATGACGCGCAGCGAAGCTGCGGGCACTTCGGCCGTGCCCCCGCGCGCGGTGCCCACGGTCCCGGCCTCCGATGCGGGCTGCCCTTCGGGCTCTTCCTTGTCGCCCTGATTGTTGCGCCCGTGGCCGCCCGATCCCGGCTGCATGCCGGGGTCCTTGGTCAGCGTGGTCGCGGGGTTGGCCTTCTCGGAATCGGCGGAGAAGTATTCGGCAAGGCCCTTGAGCTGCACTTCGTCCGGATTGGCGAGCAGCCACAGCAGCATGAAGAAGGCCATCATCGCGGTCACGAAGTCGGCATAGGCGACCTTCCATGCGCCGCCATGGTGGCCGCCGCCGACCACCTTCTTGACCTTGCGGATGACGATGGGGCGCTTGTCGTTGCCCTTGGTGGCCATGGGTCAGCGCGCCTTAGGCCGGAGCGGCATTGAGCTGTTCCTTCACCGCCTCCAGCGCCGTCTCCATCTCCTGGAAGCTGGGAGCGTAGTTCGACGGCGTCATGCGGCGGGCCAGTTCGATGGCGATCTCGGTGGGCTGCTCCTGCGCGTGGCCGACGATGGCGGTCTTGACCAGCGTGTAGGGCTTGAAATCAGCGTCGATGATCTGCTGCAGCTTCTGCGCGATCGGGCCGACGAGGCAGTAGGCGAGCAGAACGCCGAGGAACGTGCCGACCAGCGCGCCGCCGATCATCGCGCCGAGGATCTCGGTGGGCTGGTCGATCGAGCTCATAGTCTTGATCACGCCCAGAACCGCCGCGACGATGCCGATCGCGGGCAGGCCGTCGGCCATCATCTGGATCGCGTGCTGGGGGCCGAGTTCCTCGTGGTGATGGCGCTCCATGTCGCCCTCCATCGCCTCGGCCAGCTGGTGCGGGTCCTCGAAGTTGACGGTCATCATGCGCAGGTAGTCGCAGATGAACTCGATCAGCTCGTGGTCCGCCAGCAGGCGCGGATAGCGGGAGAACAGCGCGCTTTCCTCCGGCCGGTCGAGATGCGGTTCGATGGCGTTGGCGCCGCCCTTGCGGAAAGTGGCGAGCAGCGCGAACAGCAGTGCGAGGAGGTCGCGGTAGTCCGCCTCCTTCCAGCGCTCGCCCTTGAACACGCGGGCGATGCCCTTGCCCGCCTTCTTCAGCGTGGTCATCGAATTGCCCAGCGCGAATGCGCCCAGCGCGGCTCCGCCGATCGCCATCATCTCGTGCGGCAGGGCGTGGAAGATGACGCCCATGCTGCCGCCCGACATCAAGAAGCTGCCGAAGACGCACACCAGAATGACGACGAGGCCGACGATATTGAGCATGGAAATTTCCGAGAAAGCTATGCCCGCGAGAGACGGGACCTTTGCTGAATTATAGGACGCCGTGCTGCATCGCGGTGGTGGCTCGCGCATTTTTCGCAGGCGCGACCGGGCGACGGCCGGGCGTCCTATATGACTCGGGCGACGCTATTTGCCCCACCCCGCCCGGGAGCCCCGATGTCCGTTAACGCCTACGTCCGCGCCCGCAAGGTCGCCGAGACGCCCCGCAGCACCGAATTCCGGCTGATGACCGAGATCACCGCGCAGATGATCGCCGCGCGCGATGCCGGGTTTTCGGGCGTGCAACTGGCTCCCGCGCTTCACCGCAACCGCGAGGTCTGGGGCGCCTTCCGCACGCTGTGCATCGATTCCGCCAACGCCCTGCCCGACGAATTGCGCGCCGGGATCATCTCGCTGAGCCTGTGGGTGGACAAGTACACCTCGCAGGTCATCACTGGGCGCGAGAGCGTGGACGAACTGATCACCGTCAACCGCACCGTGATGGCCGGGCTGGCGAACGAGAACGGCGCGGTGCCGGTGGGGTGAGGACGTAGCGTGTGAGCACGATGCGCCCGATTGAAATACGTCCCCTCAATCCCTGTGAAGTCATCCCCGCGAAGGCGGGGACCCAACTGATGCCGGTGCAACAGGCACCTTCGGGAGATAGGCTCTCGCTTTCGCGGGAATGACGATGATGGAGTCAGGTGCCTTCGCCGGCATCGTGACGCTCAGTGCGCTGCGACCATCGCCTCGCGGTATTCGGCCATGAGCGCGAAGCGCGGGTCGGCGACGGCGAGGTCGCCCATGGTCTTGGCGGCGCGCTTGGCGATCTGGCGCATGCGTTCGCGGGCAGTCTCGTCCTCGCAACCATCGAGCGCCGAAGTCTCGAACAGGCGGCCCTCGACGACCTGGCGGTTGTGCTGGAGGCGCTGTTCCAGCTCTCCGACCTCTCCGGTATCGAGCACCGGACGGCGCTGCGCCACCGCCCCGGCGGCGCGCTCGGCGCGAGTCAGCTTGCGGGGCTGGGCGCGGCGGCGGATGCGGTCGAGCCCGGAATTGCGCATGTGCTCGACATAGCTGTCGGTCAGCGCGCTCATCGCCGAATGGGCGAGGTAGTCGCTGGCCCCGGCCTCGGTGCGGCCGAGCGCATCCTCGTCGGCGATAGCCGCCAGGATCGACAGCCCCTCCCCGTCCTCGCCCCCGGTGATGGCGTCGAGCGAGACGGTGGTGGCTTCCACCTTGCGCGCGGAGGGGCGCTGGTCGGTCATGACGCGGAAACGCAGGCTCTGCAGTTCGCCGCGGATCTGCCAGTTCACGAACGTGGTGAACTGCGCCTTCTCCGGCTCGTAAGCCAGGATCGCGCGGTGGACGGCGATCGCGCAGCACTGCTCCGCATCGTCCCAGTGGCCGACGAGGCCATACTGGCGGATGAAATGGCGAATGCGCGGCGCGATCAGCTTGAGGATGCAGGCGAAAGCGCGGTCCACCTCGGCCCGCTGCCGCCGGGTCTGCTCGGTGCCTTCCGGCGGCGTATTGGCGCTGACCGCAGCAACCGCAGCCTCAAGCGCGACAGTGATCTTCGACATGGCGAACCCCGATGGCACGCGCAGCCCCTTGCAACGCATCCATGGGCTCGGAATCTATTCCTATAAATTGGGAACCAACAATCCTATACGAGAGTTATCCACTGATGCGGCAAATTTTGCCGCGCAGATGGAGCGATTTTCCTAGTCGTAGTCCCGGACTTGATCCGGGACAGCTGGCCGAGAACGGTCCACTTGCCGCGCGCGCAGCCCGGCCTCGCCTAAAGACAGCCACCGGTCCCGGATCAAGTCCGGG
>NZ_BAAILP010000212.1:25699-28477 GCF_054589055.1 Novosphingobium sp. 11B
CAGGCAAATCTTTCCGGCCGGACATGTTTGCCGACATAGTCCATCAGCCACGAACGGTGCGCCGCGACCGCACTTCCGGCCTGTGCGATCCGCCGTTCCGCCGCCGCCGAACCGACTTGCGCGCCCAGCAACTTGCGCGCGCGGTCGGGTGAGAGGCCGCCCGCAAGAAACCGCTTCGCATCGCCGACGCCGAGGTGATGGCCAAGGTACGCCGCCTGCGCGACCTCGGTGGTGCCCGCACCGATCGTCGCGCCCGAGCGGCGCAGCGCCGCGACATTGGCGCTGGCATAGTCGGCGACCGCCTCGATCGAGGCGCGCGGATCGTAGCGCAGCGCCAGCAGCGCGCCCCGGCTCTCGGCCTTGACCTGCCCGCGTGCGTCGAGCCAGCCGTTGGCCTCGGCCGTGCTGTTGAGCCAGGTGCCGGAGCGCTCCGCCTCGCCTTCCCACGTCCCGTTGAGGAACTGGCCGAGCCCCGCCGCGCTCGAACGCGGGTTACGCGAATAGGGCTGCCAAGTCCCGCCCGCGCCCTTGGCCGCCTCGGCATCGACGATCGCCGCCAGCGCGGAGGCCGGCAGCCCGGTCCGCTCCGCCGCCGCATCGAGCATCCCGGCATAGCGCGCATTCGGGCCACCGCCCATGGCGGACACCGCATCGCCGCTCGTCTCGGCCGGAGCCTCGGCCTGCGGCACAGCGGCCGTGTCCAGCGCCGCCTTCGAGTCCGGATCGAGGATCGCCAGCAACCGGTCGAGCCCGATCGGATCGCTCTGGCTGATGGCGGTAATGGAGGACTTGCCCTCGCCTTCCGTCTCTTCCGTCGAGCCCAGCGCCGCGCGCCACAGACGGCCGGACATCTCCGAACGCGCCGTGTCATAGATCAACCGCGCCTTCTGCGACGCCGACAGATTCGCTGCCGTCAGGTTCGAAGAGGCGGTCTTGTCGATCATCGCGCGCGCAGGGTCCGCAGGAAGGCGGCGGCGCTGATGTCGTCGGTGGCGGACTGCTCGGCCGCAGCCTCGCTGCGCAGGGCTTCGGCGCGGTAATCGTCGGCGGCATTCTCGATCCCGCGCAGGACGCCGTAGGCGTCCACGGCGACTTCGCGCAGGGCATCGAGGCGCGCCTGCAGCTGCGTCTCGCGGGCCGAAAGCGCCTGCCGCTCGCCGCGCATGCGCCGCTGCCAGCCCGGCGAGACGAGGGTGAGATCGGTGGCGGCAAGGTCCGCCTCGCGCACCAGCGCAGCGGCGACGCGCATCCGCTCCTGCTCGACCGCGCCCAAGGCGCCCGCCTCGGTGCGGATGGCGCTGCTCACTTCGTCCAGTTCGCGCTGCCGCACGCGCAATGCGGCGTCATAGGGCGTTTTCATGAATTTCCTCCAGAATACCCGAGAGCGCCGCGAAGTCCTCGGCGGCGAAGCTGCGGATGCGCTTGTCCTGGTTGAGCAGCGCCTCGATGCGCGGGGCGAGAGCGACGGCGCGGTCCACTTCGGCATTGGCCCCGGCGCGATAGGCGCCGAGGCGCACCATCTCCTCCATGTCCTTCCACGTCGCCAGTTCGGCGCGCGCGGCAAGGCGGGTGGCGTTGTCCTGCGGTTCCAGACACTGCGGCAAAGTGCGCGAGACCGAACGCAGCACATCGATGGCGGGATAGCGCCCGCGCTCGGCAATCTTGCGGGTGATGACGACGTGGCCGTCGAGGATGCCGCGCACCGCGTCGGCGACCGGCTCGTTGTGGTCGTCGCCGTCGACCAGTACGGTGAACAGCCCCGTGATCGCCCCCTGCCCCGGAGTTCCCGGCCCGGCGCGCTCCAGCAGGCGCGGAAGTTCGGCGAAGACGGTGGGGGTATAGCCCTTGGTCGCGGGCGGCTCGCCTGCCGCAAGGCCGATCTCGCGCTGGGCCATGGCGAAGCGGGTGACCGAGTCCATCAGGCACAGCACGTCGAGCCCTTCGTCGCGGAAATGCTCGGCGACGGCGAGCGTGGTCCAGGCGGCCTGCCGGCGCAGCAGCGCGGGCTCGTCCGAGGTGGCGACGACGACGACGCTGCGCGCCAGCCCCTCCTCGCCAAGGTCATCCTGGATGAATTCCTGCACTTCGCGGCCGCGCTCGCCGATGAGGCCGATGACGGCGACGTCGCACTCGGTCCAGCGCGCCAGCATGGACAGGAGCGTGGACTTGCCCACGCCCGAGCCCGCGAAAAGGCCGAGGCGCTGGCCCCGGCACAACGGCGCGAAAAGGTCCAGCGCGCGCACCCCGGTCTCGATCCGCGCACCGACGCGGGCGCGCGCGGATGCGGGCGGCGGCGCGGACTTTATGCGGCGCTGCTCGCGTCCTTGCGGCAGCGGTCCCTTGCCGTCCACCGGGCGGCCGAGCCCGTCCACCACCCGGCCCAGCCAGCCCGAGGAGACACGCAGGCCCAGTTGCCCGGCGGACAAGTCCGCACGCGATCCGGAAGCGATGCCCTCTGGCTCGTTGAAGGGCATGCAGTGGGCGATGCCGTGGTCGAGGCCCACCACTTCCGCCTCGATCGCCCCCACGGGAGAGCGCAAGGTTATCCGCGAGCCGATCCGCGCGGCCCCGGCCAGCCCGTCCACCTCGATCAGCGCACCGCGCACCGCGACGACCCGGCCATACCGCTGGTCGGGCGCAAGCATGCGCAGGCCGGAAGCGGCGGCGGCTAGGGGCATGGCCTCAAGACCGTGCCCCGACCATCAACCTTCCCTCCGTTCGTCATTGCGAGCGCAGCGAAGCAATCCAGGGCGGTGTTAAGCTGCCCTGGATTGCTTC
>NZ_BAAILP010000212.1:28615-36590 GCF_054589055.1 Novosphingobium sp. 11B
GCTTCGTAGGCGATCAGCCAGCGGCAGTCGGAAAGCGCCTGGTAGAACTGGCCGACCGAGACCTTGTTGGCGAAGGCGACACAGACCGCCTTCGCCTCCGGCGCCTGCAGCGCGCCGAGCAGGACTTCGAGCTTCTCCAGCAGGGTCTGCTGGTGGCGTTCGAGATCGGCCGGGTCGATATAGGCCATCATGCACGCGAAATAGAGCTGCTTAGCCGGCGAGGTCGCATCCTGCGGCTTCATGACGTCGCGCCCGCGCAGGATCGTGGCGTCGTTTTCCAGCACGAGATCGGTGCGACCGACCGCGCGCAGAACCGCGCCGTTCACGATGACCGGCTCGCCGTTGCGAAGCGAAATACGAAGCGTCATGTCCCAGAATGTCCCAGTTAGACCGCCATTATAGGATGGTTTGGGGGTGATCCGGTCATGGCAGGCAATTTTTGCCGGGGTCGCGCATGCCCACCGCGCTGCGACTAGGGCCTGCGGCCCAAGTCTCGCTGCCCCTCCCACAAGCGGGCGGGGCAAACCATGTCAGCCCGCCCGCTTGCGGAAGGGCCGGGAGGCTTGAGAGCGAAGCGAACTAGCCGGACGGGGTGGGCGCCGTTTCGAGCATCCGCGAATTTTTCCCGCGCCCAAAACCACTCCTCCCCAATTCATCCTACAATGCCTGTGTCCGGTGCGTGGGTGCGCAGCCCCGCGACGCCAATATTGCCGCATGGACGGCACAGGAGACATGCAATGAGCCTCTATTCCGCTCTCTATGCCGGCGTTTCGGGCCTCAGCGCGCAGTCGAGCGCGATGGCGACCGTCGCGGACAACATCACCAACGTGAACACCATCGGTTACAAGGGCACTTCGGCGCAATTCCAGTCGCTCGTCACCGGCGGCAGCCTGACCTCCAGCTATTCGGCCGGCGGCGTCGCGGCGACGCCCAAGGCGCTGATCTCCAAGCAGGGCCTGCTGCAGGCCTCGTCGAGCCTCACCGACATCGGCATCGACGGCTCGGGCTTCTTCGTCGTGCGCTCCAGCGCCGACGCGAACGGCGCGATCGCCTATACCCGCGCCGGGTCGTTCACCACCGACAGCTCGGGCTATCTGCGCAACACCGCAGGCTACTACCTGATGGGCTGGCCGCTCGATACCTCGGGCAACTACGTCAACAACGGCAGCATGGACTCGCTGCAGCCGATCCGTCCGACCGCGCTGACCGGCGCTGCAGCGCCGACGACGTCGATCCAGCTGCGCGCGAACCTCGATTCCACGGCCGAGGCAGTGACCGGCTACGTCTCGGGCAGCATGGCGAACGGCACGACGACGCCGCAGTTCGCCCGCTCGATCCAGGTCTACGATTCGCAGGGCACCGCACACACCCTGACGATGAACTTCGTCAAGACCGGCGCGAACACCTGGCAAGCCGAGATCACCGGCAATTCCGCCGACATCGGCAAATTCAACGGCACCGACATCACCGCCCCGGCCGACGGCGCCGAAGGATCGCAGGTCCTGCTCGCCAGCGCCACCGTCAGCTTCAACGCCGACGGCAGCCTCAAGCTGACGACGCGCGATGGCCAGACCACCCCGGACCCGCTGTTCCAACCGCTCGACATCCAGTGGCGCAACCAGGCCGATTCCGAGCCGATCACGCTCGACCTCGGCGCGAACGGGCAGCTCAACGGCCTGACCCAGTTCGGCAGCACGTCCGCCCTGCTCTCCTCGACCATCGACGGCGGTATGCTGGGCACGGTGTCGTCGGTGAGCATCTCGGACACCGGCGTCGTCAGCGCAGTGTTCGACGACGGCACCTCGCGCCCGATCTACCAGCTGCCGATCGCCACCTTCCAGAACCCGGACGGCCTGACCCGCATCAGCGGCAATGCCTACATCGTCTCGCAGCAGTCGGGCAACGCGGCGATCAACGAGCCGGGCACCGTGGGCGGCGGCACCCTGTCGGCCAGCATGCTCGAAGCGTCCAACGTCGATCTGGCGGCGGAGTTCTCGAACATGATCCTGTTCCAGCGCGCCTACAGCGCCTCGTCCAAGATCATCACCACGGTCGACGACATGCTGCAGGAAGTGAGCAACCTGAAGCGCTGACGCCCT
Organism: Novosphingobium sp. 11B; assembly: GCF_054589055.1. Classification (NCBI taxonomy): domain Bacteria; kingdom Pseudomonadati; phylum Pseudomonadota; class Alphaproteobacteria; order Sphingomonadales; family Sphingomonadaceae; genus Novosphingobium; species Novosphingobium sp. 11B. The sequence continues at coordinate 30,715 of NZ_BAAILP010000212.1, forward strand.
CGCTGTCCGGCTAGCCCGTGTCCATCAACTCGATCCTCAGCTCCGCGATCTCGGGGCTCTCCGCCTCGCAGGCGGGGATGCAGGTCGTCTCGACCAACATCGCCAATGTCGGCACCGTCGGCTATGCGCGCCAGACGGTGTCGCAGAGCGCATCGGTGGCGGCGGGCCAGGTCAATGGCGTGGTGGTGGGCGAGCCTTCGCGCGTGGCCGACAAGTTCCTCGAGAACGCGGTCTACAAGCGCGCGGGCACCGCCGGGCGGGCGGAAGCGGCGGCCAATTACCTCGACCGGCTGCAATCGCTGCTGGGCTCGCCCAGTTCGGCCAGCGGACTGACCGCGCGGCTTTCGGCGATCGCCAGCTCGGTCTCGCAGGTCACCGGTCTGCAGGGCTCGGCGGAGTCCGTCGCGCTGTTCACCGGCAACGTCGATGACACGATCGACACCCTGCAGGGCCTCCAGTCCGACGTCACCAACTTGCGCGCCGACGTGGAAAGCGAGGTCTCCGACACCGTCGACCGCGTGAACGTGCTGCTGCAGAAGATCCACGGCCTCAACGCCGACGTCTCGCGCCTGCAGGGCCTCGGCCTCAGCACTTCCGGCCCGGCAGACGAGCGGATGAGCGCGCTGCAGGAACTGAGCGGCCTCGTCGAAGTGAGCGTGCGCGAACAGCCCGATGGGCGTGTCACGATCGACACCGCATCGGGGCAGGTCCTGCTCGACAAGCGTCTGCGCCAGCTGAGCTATGCGGACCAGGGCGCCACCACGGCGCAGACCAGCTATTCGGCCATCGATATCCGCTTCGCCAGCGACAACGGCACGATGCAGGCGTCCACCGGCGAGACGATCGCATCCACCGCCGTCGGCGGCAAGCTCGGCGGCCTGCTCGACATGCGCGACCGCGTGCTGCCGGGCTTTTCCGAGCAGCTCGGCCAGCTGTTCACCGGTCTTGCCCAGACATTGAACGCGGTGTCGAACGCGGGCACCACCCTGCCCGCGCCTCAGACCCTGACCGGGCAGGCCAACGGCCTTGTCGGCTCCGACCGCCTCGGCTTCACCGGCAAGGCGACGTTCGCGGTCGTGTCGAGCGACGGGACGATGGTGGCCAAGACCACCGTGGACTTCGGCGCGCTTCCCGCAAACGCTACGGTGGACGACGCGGTCGCCGCGATCAACGCCGGGCTCTCGCCTGCCGCCACCGCCAGCTTCAAGGACGGCGTGCTGTCGATCAGCGCCGCTTCCAGCGCCAACGGCGTGGCCATCGCACAGGACGCAGAAGCGCCTAGCGACCGCGCGGGCGTCGGGTTCTCGCAGTTTTTCGGGCTCAACAACCTCGTTCGCTCGGGCACCAGCGGGCTCGTTCCTTCGGGCTTCACCGCCAGCGACCCGACCGGCTTCACTGCAGGCGAAACGACCAGGCTGGTCCTGCGCGATTCCTCGGGCAAGATCCTCACCAGCCAGACCCTGACCGCTGCTGATGGCGACACCTGGGGCGACGTCATCTCCCAGCTCAACGGCGGCGATCTGGCGAAATACGGCAGCTTCGCGCTCGACGACACCGGCCGTGTCGCCTTCACACCCAAGGTCGGCAATTCCGGCGCGACGATCGAAGTGCCGGTGGACAGCACCGACCGCTACGGCACCGGCTTGTCGTTCTCGGCACTTTCGGGCCTGACCGGCGCAGCGAGCGGGCTGTCCACCGCGCAAGTCTCGGCCGACATGCTGAACGACACCTCGCGCGTACCGCTGGCCCAGCTGCAGACGGGCGCGGCAGTGGGCGAGAAGGCAATCGGCGCGGGCGACATCCGCAATGCCACCGCCTTCGTCGATGCCCTCGCGGGGTCGGCGAATTTCGGCAAGGACGGCAAGGCCACCGTCACCGCCTTCGCCAACCGCCTGCTGGGCAACGTCGGCGCGCAGGCCGCTCTGGCGAAGACCACTTACGACGACGCCTCCGCCCGCCTGACCGACGCTGCGACGCGGCGCGATTCCTACTCCGGCGTCAATATCGACGAGGAACTGGCGCAAATGGTCGTGCTGCAGAACAGCTATTCCGCCGCCGCGCGGGTGATTAGCACCGCCTCGCAGATGTACGACGCCCTGCTCAACATGGTGTGATCCGATGACCCGCGTAGCCACCATTCCCCTCCAGCAGACCCTCTCCAGCGCCATCCAGCGCTCCCAGCAGAGCCTCGCCACCAGCCAGCTGCAACTGGCCACCGAGAAGAAGGTCAACGACTACGCCGGGCTCGGCCTCGATGCGGTTCGCACGCTGTCGGCCAAGTCGATGCTGGCGACGCAGGAGACCTACAAGACCAACATCAGCCGCGTCTCCACCACGCTCTCGCTCTATCAGGCGAACATCGAGGCAGTGGACAGCTCCATGAGCAGCCTGCGCGACGAACTGTTCAGCGCCGTCGGCACCGGCAATTCGCCGGGCCTGCAGGACATCATCAAGGACGCCTTCGGCGACTTGCGCAACGCGCTCAACGCCAAGGAGGCGGGCGTGCCGCTGTTCGCCGGATCGCAGACCGCGAGCACGCCGTTCGCACCGACTTCGCTCGACGATCTGGCGAACTACGATCCCACCACAGCCTTCACCAACGATTCCGTGCGCCTCTCCACCCGCGCGGGCGACGGGCTCGACGTGGACTACGGCATCGGCGCCAGCGACATCGGCAGCTCGCTGATCCCCGCCTTCCAGGCCCTCGCAGCCGCCGGTCCCTTCGGCGACACGCTGACCGGGGAACAGACACAGGCGATCAACGACGCGCTCGGCCTGCTCGACAAGGGGATCACGCAAGTCCAGTCGGCCAACGCGCGCAACGGCCGGATGCAGGCCAAGGTCGAGACCCTGAGCACCCGCGCCGACGACCGCGTGACGCTGCTGACGAACGTGATCGGTTCGGTGGAGGACGCAGACCTCGGGCAGGTGGCGATCGACATCTCGCAGCGGCAGACGATCCTGCAGGCGAGTTATTCGGTGTTCTCGCAATTGAACTCGATGTCGTTGGTGAACTTCCTCGGTTGATTTTCGCAGGGGTTTACCACCCCTGCACCCGGTATACCGTCGAGATCACGCGCGCAGCTTCGTCAGGCGCACTTGGCGAGGTAGCTGCTTAATATATATTACTTTTCGTCATCCCCGCGAAGGCGGGGATGACGATGGAGGCCTGCGGCGCAATGTAGGATTGAACCTGCTGCACGCGCAACGACGGCAGTACGGGGGTCTGGGGCGCCAAAGCTCTCTGGGTCCCTAGGACTCACTTCTTCCCCGCTTCCAGCAAATCCGCAAAATCCCCTGCCGGACTGGCCGAGGGAATAGCCGCCATGGCCTGCGCCAGCTTCCCCGGATCGACCGCCCCGGCAGTCCCGGTCAGCATCTCGAACACCGGCGCCGACGACAGCCCCTTGAACGCCCCCGCATAGCGCGCGTGGAGTCCGGAAAGCGCGTCCTCCCGCCCCAGCATCGCCTGCGAGATCGCATGGCGCAGCACTTGCGCCTGCGCCACCGGATCGAGAACACGCCCCTTCGGTAGAGCGCCCGCCGAGAACGCCGCATAGCGTGCCCAGTCGCGCCGCTGCCAAAGGATTTCCGCCTGCAGCGCCGAGGTTCCGGGCAAGTCCTGCAGCACTGCCAGAGCCTCGTCGGCACGGCCGACTTGCGTGAGGGCAGCCGCCTCGACGCGCTTGCGTTCGGCGATCATCGCGTCGGGCAGGCCGGGATCGTCGGTTTCGCGCAAGGTGCGCAAAGCCCGCTCGGGCCTGCCGGCAAGGATGTAGAGCCCCGCCACCCGCGCCGAAAGCGGCCCGCGGGCAAGGTCTCCGGCACGCTGCGTCAGCTGGTAGGAAAGGAGGTCCGCCGCACGCTCGTAGAGGCCCGCCTGCTGCAGCCGCGCGGCAAGCTGGCTCGCCATGAGGTCGCCCTCGGCGCCGTTCGGGGCGAGGTCGCGATAATCCCAGTAGAGCCCGGCCGCCTTATCCAGCGGCAGCTTGCGGGCGGGGTCAAGCGCGGCCGTCAGCTTCGCGCGCAGGCCGGGCAGGAACTCCGGCCCGAGGTCGGCGACATCGTGGAAGCGCACCAGCGCCGCTCCGGCGGACAGCGTCCCGGACAAGTCGCCGCGCGCGTCGGCAAGGCGGTAGGACAGGCGCAGCGCGCGTTCCTCGATACCGTCGCCGCGCCAGGAATAACGGATGGCGTCGACTTCCTTCAGCGCCGCCCCGGGGCGGATCGCGCCCCGGGCAACGTCGCCCTCCAGCTTGCTGAGGCGGGCGTCCATGCGCTCGACCGGGTCGCCGGACTGCACGACGCGGGCGAAGCGCAGGCGGGCTTCGTCGGCGTGGCCCAGCGCCTGCTGCGCACGGGCGCGCAGCAGGTTGGCGGCGGGTTCGCGGTCGGGGAGCCAGGAAAGCCAGTGCAGCGCCTTGTCCGGCGCACCGCCCTCCACACCCGCGCGCGCGGCGGCGAGGACGAACGGCGCGCCGCGTGGGCTGGCGAGTGCGGGTCCGGCGCAGTCCAGCTGCGCCAGCGCCTGCTCGGCAAGGCCCTCCTGCGCCAGCGCGCGCAGGCGCCACAGGCATGCCTCGGGATTGGCGCGAAGGCCCGGCATGTCGAGTTCGGCCATCGCATCCTCGGAGCGGCCGAGCTGCGTCAACGCCGCGCCGTGGGCCAGCCTCCACGCATCGACCATGCCGAGGTCGGGGTCGTCCTGCCGCATGACTTCCAGTACGCCCAGCGCTTCCGGCCCGCGCTCGGCGGCGATCAGGCTTCGAGCATAGTCCCAGCGCACCGCCTGCCGCTGCGGGTTCGGCGCGGTGGAGAGGCGGCGCCATGCCTCGGCCTCGGCCAGCGGGGTCCAGGCACCGACACCGGTAAGCGGCGGGCGCTGCGCCAGTTCGGCCGCGAAGCCCGGCAGCCGCGCACCCACGCCGGGGTCGAGCGTACCGTAGGGCAGCGGCGGCGCGCCGGTCGTACCGCACAACAGCGAGGCGCCCAGCACCAGCGCCGCGCCCGGCAGCAGCCGCATGCGCCTCACAGCGATTCCGCCGATGCAATGCCCGAGATCACCAGCAAGGCCCCGCCGATCGCACAGCCGACGAGGAACAGCACCAGCGCGCCGAACACCCACAAGAGGCTCCCGCCCTGCCGGGTCGGAGCCGCGAGCACAGCGGCAGCCACCGCCTCGGCGTCCTCATCCGGCCGATCGCCGCGACGGCGCCCCGGATTAACGCCGGGATTTTCCTGTGCGGACGCACCCTCGCCCTGGTTCGCGGATACCACGCGGACCTTGGCTGGACGCCGATCGCTGCTCATCTCAACGGGACTCCTCGAATTTCATCCTATTATAGAGGCGTTGCCCGCCCACCGGAGTTCGCATGCCCCGCTTCCGTTTCTTTGTTCCGGCCCTGCTGCTCTGCGCGGCACCGGCGTTCGCCGCGAACACCGATCCGCGCAAGGCGGTGGAACTGCCGCCGCCCGATCCCACGTTCCTGGCGATGGAGCAGATCGACGCGCCGATCGTCGATGGCGGCCGGGTGGACGGGGTGCTCCACGTCTCGATCACGCTGCAGGCGAAGACCGCCGACGATGCCGCCGCGCTCGGCAAGCGGATGCCGGAACTGCGTGCCGCAGCGCTCCCCGCCGCGATCGAGTTCGCCCGCCTGCGCGCCTCGCGCTTCGCGCCGGTGGATGTGGAACGTCTGGCGGGGATGATCGCGCCGTCAGTGAAGCAGGTGCACCCGGCCATCGACAAGGTCCTGATCGTGAAGGTTTCCGCGACGGAGCGGTGAGGTCGGGAACCGCTACTGCCCCATTCGTCATTGCGAGCGCAGCGAAGCAATTCAGGGCCGCGCAAATCGCCCTGGATTGCTTCGCTGCGC
>NZ_BAAILP010000212.1:36745-42394 GCF_054589055.1 Novosphingobium sp. 11B
CATCGACAGCGCCACGGCGCCCTGCGGCGACATGTTCGCCATGATCTGCGCCGTCGCGCGTTCGCGCATGCGGGTGGCAACTTCGCGCTGGACCTCGATATCGAGCTTCTCGAAGATCGGCCCGGCCCGGTTCGGCTTCATCGTCTGGTAGATCCGCGCGAGGTTGTCGTAAGGCACCGAGGGCGCCCCTGCTCCGCCCCCTGCACCGCCTTGGGCCCCAGCCTTCGCGGCGGCGGCCTGTTGTTCCTGCTGCTGGCGCACCTGTCCCGCAAGCCGCGCCTCGCTGGCCTTCACCGCCTGCTCGCGCATTTCCAGCCTGCGCTTCTCGGCGGCCGAAGTGCTGTCCCGCCGCGCTGCCGAATCCTGCAGCGAGGCCCCGAGGCGGCTCGTCGGCGCGCCGCCGGCAATGTCCGCCGAAGCGGCAAAGGCGATGGCATTCGCCACCGCCGCCGCCGCCGCGACGCCCAGCATCAACCGGGTTGGCTTGGTCAAAGCCCTGATCATGCCACGCGCCCAGTCATGCTACCCGATTGCCGCGCTTCGAGGTCAGGTCGAACACGATGCGGCTGAGTTCGCGCGCCTCGTCCGCCACCGGCGCGGGCGCAGGCGCTGCGGGCCGCGTCTCCGCCTCGGCACGCAGCACCGCGTCGGCCTCGTCGCGCCAGCGCGCGGTACGACGACGCACGCCCGCCTCGGCCGCGCGCGCCTTGTCAGCGGCATCGACGATGCGCTCCGCCACCGAGTTGCCCACGCCGACCATTACCGAAAGCTCGTCACGCAACTCGCGCGAGGCTTGCAGAATCTCGCCCTGCGCCGCCGCGTCGGTGGAGAGCACGCGCTTCAGCTCCGCCAGCACCAGACGCGCCTGATGCGTGGCGTTGTCCAGCTTCTCCACCGCCTGGTCGAGGTGGCCGTCGCGCAGCGCCCGGATGCGGCGGTCCATGCGGATCGCCTGCACCATGACCACAAGGCACATCAGCACGAGAGCGAGGTTGATCCCGGTAGCAAGCGTCATTTCGGATACCCCTTGGCGATGTCGGTGGCCATGCGGATGGCGATGTTGCTGGAACGCTGGCCGATGTGCGCGCGGCCCAGCGGCACCCCGCCGCAATGGACCTGCAGCGCGTCGTCCGGGCTGTTGCTGAGCGAGATGGTATCGCCCACCTTCAGCCCCCGCACGTCGCGCAGGGGCATCATCTTCTCGCCCAGCACCACGTCGACGACGACTTGCGTGTTGTAGAGTTCGCTCGCCATGTGGTCGGCCCAGATGCGGTCGCGGCCCGCCTTCTCGCCCATGAAGCGCTGCAGCAGCTTCTCGCGCACCGGCTCCAGCGTGGCATAGGGCAGCAGCACCGAGAACACCCCGCCGCGCCCTTCCATGTTGACCGAATAAGTCGCGACGGCGGCGACGTTGCTCGGCTCGGCGATGGCGGCGAAGCGCGGGCTCAGTTCCATGCGCTCCAGCCCCATGGCGACCGGTGCGATCTCCTCGAAGGCGCTGGCGAAGTCGTCCAGCGCCATCTGCACCACGCGCGAGACGAGGCTGGATTCGATGGTCGTAAAGGTCCGCCCCTCCGGCGGCAGCGAGCGCGTGCCGCCCCGCCCGCCGAGCAGCGCATCGACGATGCCGTAGATCAACCCAGCGTCCACCGTGACGACGCCGTAGCTTTCCCAGGGCTTGACCTGGAACACGCCGAACATCGAGGGCAGCGCGATGTTGTCCATGAAATCGCCGAAGCGGACCGAGGTGATCCGCTCAAGGTTCACTTCGATCGCGTCGGAGGTGAGGTTGCGCATCGAGGTTGCGAAGATCCGCACCATGCGCTCGCACACCACCTCGAGCATCGGCAGGCGCTCGTGGTTGATGACGTTGGATTCAAGGACTGCCTTCAGGCCCTTGCGCGGAACCGCCTCGCCATCGACGGCGGCGAGCCTGATGGGGTCGTCGCTCACTGCTGGATCAGGTCCTGAATGAGGATGTCGCGCACCATGCCCTTGCCGAGCGCCTCGGTGGAGCGGCGGATCATCTCCTCCTTGATGCGGAACACGGCGGCCGAACCGTTGAGGTCCTCGGGCCGCAGTTCGCGCAGGAAAGGCTGCAGCGCATCGAGGATCACCGGCAGGCGCGCCTTGACCGCGTCGGTCTTGCCGTCTGCGGCGACGACGACGAAGCGCAGCTTGACGAACTTGGCCTGAGCCCCGCCGCCACGCAGGTTCACCATCATCGGCGCGACTTCGATGTAGGAGGCGGACGGATCGGCGTCGGCCGAGTGACCGCCCTCCCCGCCTTCTTCCGGCGCCGCCTCGGCCTGCTTCTCCTCGGCGTGATCGGGGCTGCCCTTCTGCATGTACCAGTAGACGCCGCCCGCGCCCGCCAGCATGCCGACCGCGACGACGGCGATCGCGATCAGGCGGACCTTGCCGCCCTTCTTCGCTCCGGCCTCATCGACCCCCGCCTTTTCGACCGACGTATCGTCGGTCTTTTCGTCGCTCACGTTCCGCGTACCCCGTTCGAAAATTCCCGCTTGCTTGTCCATGTGCGTCCGCGCGCGCGGTTTCAATCCTATATAGGGGATTAAGAGCCCTTTCCGGGTTCGCCCAAGATTTTTGCGAAAAGGTCCGCCGATGGACGTTTCTTCCTTCGTCCTCCTCAGCCACGAGCAGGCCCTGCGCCGCCAGCTGGACGTGGCCGCGAACAACATGGCGAACGTTTCGACCGCGGGATACAAGCGCGAGCAGGCGGTGTTCCACGAATATGTCGAGAACGCGCAGGAAGCCCCGGTGCAGGACGCGCGGAAAACCTCCTACGTGCTCGATTACGGGCAGGTCCACGACATCGCGCAAGGCGCGTTCCAGTCCACCGGCAACCCGCTCGACGTGATGATCGAGGGGCGGGGCTATCTCAACGTCGAGATGCCCGACGGCTCCACCGGCTACACCCGCGCGGGCTTCGTGAAAGTGCTGGAAAGCGGCGAGCTGGCGACCTCCGGCGGCCAGCGCCTGCTCGACGAGAACGGCCGCCCGATCGCCATTCCCGCCGACCAGCTGGCGCAAGTCTCAATCACCGCCGACGGCACCGTCATGGCGGGCCAGGACCCGGTCGGCCGCCTCGCGGTGACGGGCTTCGCCGACGAGAACATGCTCGAGGCGCGCGGCGACGGCGTCCTCACCGGCAGCGGCGGCACTGTGATGACCGCCGCCCAGACCCGCTTGCGCAGCGGCGGCGTCGAGGCCTCCAACGTCGAGCCGATTTCCGAGACCACCCGCATGGTCGAGGTGCTGCGCTCCTATCAGGTCAGCCAGCGCCTTTCGGCCGACCTTTCCGACATGCGCCGCAAGGCCATCGACCGCCTCAGCAGGATCGGCTGATCGATGCCACTGCCCGCGCAAAACCCTGTCCGTCATTCCAGCCCGACCGCGCCGCTCTAAGCCCGAAGGAAACCGCCCATGCGTTCGCTCTCCATCGCCTCGACCGGTATGCTGGCCCAGCAAACCAACGTCGACGTCATCTCGAACAACATCGCCAACATGAACACCACCGGCTTCAAGCGGCAGCGGGCGGAATTCCAGGATCTGCTCTACCAGCAGGAAACCCGCCCCGGCGCCTCGACCAGCTCGGACGGGACCAAGGTGCCTACCGGCATCCAGATCGGCGCGGGCGTGAAGACCGGCGGCGTCTATCGCATCACCGAGCAGGGCGCACTGACCAGCACCGGCAACCAGTACGACATGGCCATCGACGGCGAGGGCTATTTCCAGGTCATGCTGCCCACCGGCGACCTCGCCTATACCCGCGCGGGCTCGTTCCAGCTGTCCGATCAGGGCGAGCTGGTGACCACCGACGGCTACCGCGTGCAGCCCGACATCACCATCCCGCAGGGCGCGGTGGCGGTCTCGGTCTCCAAGACCGGCGAGGTGCAGGTGAAGCTCGACGGGCAGGCGCAGATGCAGACCGTGGGCCAGCTCGAACTGGCCACCTTCATCAATCAGGCGGGCCTCGAAGCCATCGGCGACAGCCTGTTCCAGGAAACCGGCGCATCGGGCCAGCCCATCGTCTCGACCCCCGGCCAGCCCGGCTACGGCACGCTGAGCCAGGGCTTCATCGAAGCCTCGAACGTCAACCCGGTCTCGGAAATCACCGCGCTGATCACCGCCCAGCGCGCCTACGAGATGAACAGCCGCGTGCTCAAGACCGCCGACGAGATGCTCCAGACCTCGACGCAGACCGTCTGATGCTGTCGGCGTTGCTCGTCCTCGCCGTCGCCGTCGCCGCCGCGCCCGCGGGGGAACCCACGCCGGTGCTCGCCCGCACGGTGGAGCGCGGGGAGGTGCTGGCGCGCGCCGATTTCGAGACGCAGCGCGTCCCCGCCGCCGTCGCGCGCGGCGCCCTCGCCCCGGCCGACGCCGCCGGGCAGGAAGCGACCCGCCGCATCATGGCGGGCTCCGCCGTCCGCGCTGCCGACGTCGCCGCGCCGCGCCTCGTGCGGCGGGGGGAAAACGTGACGATCGCGCTCGTTTCCGGAGCCTTGCGCATCACCTCGCCCGGCCGCGCGCTTGCCGATGCCGGGCGCGGCGAGCCGGTGCGCGTCCTCAATCTCGCCACCAACCGCACGCTCGAAGGCACCGCCGCCGCGACGGGCGAAGTGCGCATCGCGCTTCCGTAGGAACCCTCATGAACAAGCGTCTCGCCGCCCTCACCTGCGCCCTTCTCTCGGCCAGCCTGCTGGCGGGCTGCGGCTCGGTCGGCCGCCTCAAGAACGTCGGAAAAGCGCCGAAAATGAGCGATCCCGGCGCCCCCGTGGCCCCGCGCATCGAACCCTCTCTGGGCAACCACGCGAGCGGCGATCGCGCGCCCGACGGCAGCGATCCCAAGGTCGCCGAGGCCGATCGCGGCGCCTCCCTCTTCCGCACCGGCGGCGGCGCGTTCTTCCGCGACCAGCGCGCCTCGCGCGTCGGCGACATCGTCACGATCCGCATCAACATCGCCGACAACGCCCAGGTCGCCAACAGCACCACGCGCACCCGCAACGGCAGCGAAGGCGGCGGAATTGCGGCACTTCTGGGCCTCGAGAGCCAGATCGGCAAAGTCCTTCCCGGCAACCCGGACCCGGGCAACCTCGTCAGCACCAATTCGAAGTCGAGCGCGGTCGGCGTCGGCAACACCACCCGGTCCGAGCAGATCAACATGACCGTGGCCGCCACCGTGATCGGCGTCCTGCCCAACGGCAACCTCGCCATTCGCGGCAAGCAGGAAGTGCGCGTCAACTTCGAACTGCGCGAACTGGTGGTTTCCGGCGTGATCCGGCCCGAAGACATCGCCCGCGACAACTCGATCCGCCACAGCCAGATCGCCGAGGCGCGCATCAGCTACGGCGGCCGCGGCCAGCTGACCGACGCGCAGCAGGCCCGCTGGGGCCAGCAGATCTACGACGCGCTGTTCCCGTTCTGAGGGGTACCTAACGGCACCCAACGGGGGTTTAAGGAGGGGCTAACCGGTACACAAGGGGTGCCGGAGCGGCGTCGAAGCACAGCACCCGTCATCCCAGCGAAGGCTGGGACCGCTGGCCGTGTACAGCCCCCCTCGCGCTGAAGGGCTCCTCGGCAAGCTCGCGTCTAAAGACCGATAGCGGTCCCAGCCTTCGCTGGGAT
>NZ_BAAILP010000213.1:0-506 GCF_054589055.1 Novosphingobium sp. 11B
TGATGTCGCTCGATCGCGATATGGTAATCGAGCCCGACGCGGCAGCGGCGCCATTCGGCATGAACCCACGGCTCTGCCGGCAGCGGCTTGAGGTTTGGAACATCGACTTCGTTGAACAACTGGCGGCGCGTCTTGCCAAACTGGCGCAGCACGCGCCGGTCATTGAGATCGGCAAGGCACTCGGCGATCGCCGCGTTGACCTCCGCGAGGCTGTAGAAGATTCGGTTACGCAAGCGGCCTAATAGCCAGCGCTCGACGATACCGACGCAGGCTTCGACCTTGGCCTTGTCCCGCGGCTTGCGCGGCCGCGTCGGCAGGATCGCCGTACCGTAATGCCGCGCCATGTCGGTGTAGCTTCGGTTCACCTGAGGATCGAAGTGACAGGCCTTGATCACCGCCACCTTGGCGTTGTCGGGCACCAGCAACTGGGGAACGCCGCGGAAGAAGGCGAAGGCGGCGTTGTTGCCCGCGATCCAATCGGGAAACTGCTCGGTCCATGTCGCCAG
>NZ_BAAILP010000214.1:0-299 GCF_054589055.1 Novosphingobium sp. 11B
CGCCGGTGGGAAGGCCGCCTGCCGCTGGTCATGCGCCAGAGCCATGCCGGAGGCGAAAAGCTGTTCCTCGACTACGCTGGCGACACGGTGCCGGTCGTGGTGGACCGCAGGACCGGGGAAGTCCGCGGTGCCCACATCTTCGTTGCCGTAATGGGCGGATCGAGCCTGTCGTTTGCGCTGGCGACATGGACCGAGCAGTTTCCCGATTGGATCGCGGGCAACAACGCCGCCTTCGCCTTCTTCCGCGGCGTTCCCCAGTTGCTGGTGCCCGACAACGCCAAGGTGGCGGTGATCAAGGC
>NZ_BAAILP010000215.1:0-413 GCF_054589055.1 Novosphingobium sp. 11B
TCGGCGTAGGTCGGATCGTTTATGGTCTGATGCCAGCGGGGCACCGGAAGTTGGCTGGTGACCAGCGTGGAGCGCTGACCGTAACGGTCCTCAAGGATTTCGAGCAGATGGTGCCGGGCGTTGCCGTCGAGAGGCTGAAGCCCCCAATCATCCAGGATCAGCAGATCGACCCGGGCAAGGCTTTTCAGGCGAGCAGCGATACGGCCGTCACCCTTGGCCAGGGTGAGTTCGTCGATTAGCCGCGGCAACCGGGTGTAGAGAACGGAACGGTTATCACGGCAGGCCTTGTGGCCGATCGCACAGGCCAACCAACTTTTCCCGATGCCGGTCGGGCCGATGATGGCCAAGTTCTCGTGCCTGGATATCCATTCGCCAGCGAGCAACGTCTCGAAGAGCCGGCGGTCAAGACTGCG
>NZ_BAAILP010000216.1:0-245 GCF_054589055.1 Novosphingobium sp. 11B
ATGGCCAAGGCCTTCGCCGAGATGGAAAGCAACGATGACGCAGCCAGTCTCAGCCACGCAGAATGGCTGGCACTGCTGCTCGACCACGAGGCCACCTACCGAAATGACAGGCGCCTCGCTCTTCGCTTGCGACATGCCAAGCTGCGACACCGCGCCGTGCCCGAGGACGTTGATTACCGAACGCGCCGCAGTCTTGACCGCCGGCTCTTCGAGACGTTGCTCGCTGGCGAATGGATATCCAGGCA
>NZ_BAAILP010000217.1:0-8034 GCF_054589055.1 Novosphingobium sp. 11B
GACTTGATCCGGGACCGCTGGCTGTCTTTAGGCGATAGGTTGCAGGCGCGTTCAGCAAGGTGGGCTGTTCATGGCCAGCGGTCCCGGATCAAGTCCGGGACGACGATAACCTTGCCCCGCGCCCCAACTCCCTCTAGGCCGCGCCGCGACAGTTTCATCCCTTCCGGAGACCAGCCAATGTCCAACCTCAATTCTGGCCTCGCCGCCCAGATCGAAGCCGCGTTCGACGCACGCGACACCGTCACCCCCGCGAGCGCGGATGTGCGCAAGATCGTCGACGAGGCGCTGGAACTGCTCGATTCGGGCCAGGCCCGCGTCGCCGAGAAGGTGGACGGTGAGTGGGTCGTCAACCAGTGGCTCAAGAAGGCGGTGCTGCTCTCGTTCCGCCTGAACGACAACGCCGTGGTCGAATACGGCGCGGCGGGCGCCCCGGCCTACGACAAGGTGCCGCTCAAGTTCGCAGGCTGGGACGATGCCCGCTTCAAGGCGGCAGGCGTGCGCGTGGTCCCCGGCGCCGTGGTGCGCCGCAGCGCCCACATCTCGAAGGGCGTGGTGCTCATGCCGAGCTTCGTCAACCTCGGCGCCTACGTCGGCGAAGGCACCATGGTCGACACCTGGGCGACCGTCGGTTCGTGCGCGCAGATCGGAAAGAACGTGCACATCTCGGGCGGCGCGGGCATCGGCGGCGTGCTTGAGCCGCTGCAGGCCGGCCCGGTCATCATCGAGGACGGCGCCTTCATCGGCGCCCGTTCGGAAGTGGCCGAGGGCGTGATCGTGGGCGAAGGCGCGGTGCTGTCGATGGGCGTGTTCATCGGCGCCTCGACCAAGATCGTCGACCGTGCGACCGGCGAAGTCCACATCGGCCGCGTGCCGCCCTACGCCGTCGTCGTCCCCGGCGCGATGCCCGGCAAGCCGCTGCCGGACGGCACCCCCGGCCCGTCGCTCTACTGCGCCGTGATCGTCAAGACCGTGGACGCGCAGACCCGCTCGAAGACCGGCATCAACGAACTCCTGCGCGACTAAGCCGCGCAGACGCGGGACGGGCGGCGGAACATTCGCCCGTCCCGGCGTGTTGACGAAGGCAAAGGGCCGCAACCGGCCGCCTTCGGAGCACGCCATGGAAACCCGAGGACAGGAAGTCCATCTCGACAAAGAGGAAGCCCGTAGTGGCGAGACGTCCGGCGTCGTGCGCTACGTCCTGCTCATCAGCCTTGCCCTCGTCATCATCGCGCTTTCGGCTATCTGGATCACCGGCGCGCTGACCACGCCAGAGACCGGCGGCCACGCCGATACCGAAAAGGCAGTGGCGCAGCAGCAAGACCAGACGCAATGACCGCCACCTTCCGCAAGGGAGCGCAGGTCAGCTGGAATTGGGGCACCGGCACCGCTACCGGCCACATCGCCGAACGTTTCGAACGCCGCGTCAGCCGCACGATCGAAGGCAAGCGCATCGTGCGAGTCGGAACGCCTGAAAACCCCGCATACCTTGTCGAGCAGCCTGACGGCGGCCGCGCCCTCAAGCGCGGGTCCGAACTGCACTACGCATGATGAACCTGGAGCGCTTCGTCACCGCGCAGGACGCCATCTTCGGTGAAGTCCGCGCCGAACTTGCCCACGGCGAAAAGCGCACGCACTGGATGTGGTTCGTGTTCCCGCAAGTCGCCGGGCTGGGCTCCAGCCCGATGGCACGCCGCTACGCCGTGGAGACGCTCGACGAAGCGCGGCGTTATCTGAGCCATCCTGTACTTCGCCAGAGGCTCGACGAAACGACTCGTCTCATGCTGGGCTGGGCGGGAAGGCGCAGCGCCACGGGCATCCTCGGCGCGGTCGATGCGATGAAGTTCGCCAGTTCGATGACCCTGTTCGAGCTTGCCGCCATGGGCACCGATGGCGCCGGTCAATTCGCCCACGCCCTCGATGCCTTCTGCCAGGGACGAAGGGACGAACGCACTCTGCAACTGCTGCACCTCACATCCCATCACGCAAGTTGAACACTGGGGAACTTTCCCGCGCCCATCCTCGTTCCATCAGACGGCCCGAATCGATAATGCGGCCATAAAGGCCACCGTCGGGTCGACGGGAGAGCAGTCATGTATCGTTCCGGTGACGAAGTTCATCTCGACGATGACGAAGCACGCGGGGGCTCGACGCCGCATATCGTTCGCTATGTGCTGATCGTCAGCCTCGTGCTGGTGGTGCTGGCGATGTCGACCATTTGGATCGCCCGTGCCTTGTCCGACCGGCCAAGCAGTACGCCGGTGACTGCAGAACAGCACGCGCTGGGAAGCTGACGACAGGCTTGGGAAGAGTGACGGGAAATGCCAGGAGCCGTCGTCGAAGGCGGTAATCGAACGTGCCCGAAAGCTGCGTTCCCACCCCGGATTCGGACCATTCGCCCCCCGACGATCGGTCCATCCGGCTCGCCGGCGGCTCCTGTCAATCCGGTGGCCGAAACCACCGTCTCCTGTGCCGACAGGGATTAGGCACAATCCGTTGCCAACTCGTTAACAGCGCGCTTACCTTGCGGGCGAAATTCAAGCCAGCGCCTCTGCCAATGCACGCCATTGCGGCAGCAGCTGGTCGAAGCTGCCACCCCTCGGCCCGGCGATGACCTGAAGGCAGACGTGGTCGGCTCCCGCATCGAGGTGTGCCGCGACCCGCCGCGCCGCCGCCTCCACCCCGCCGATCGCGAAAAGGGCATCGAGAAGGCGGTCGTCCAGTGCCTCGATCTCCCCTTCACTGAAGCCCAGTCGCACCCAGTTGTTGCGATAGTTGGGAAGCCATCGATAGTGCTCCAACGCCGCCACCGCCAATTCGCGGGCCTTGGCCGGATCGGCTTCCAGCACCACGCCCTGTTCGGGCGCCAGCAGAGGTTCCGGGCCGAGTATCGCGCGGGCGCGGCGCGAGTGCTCGGGCGTCGCCAGATAGGGATGCGCCCCGGCGGTCCTCTCGCCCGAAAGCGCCACCATCTTCGGCCCGAGTGCGGCGAGACACAGGTTGTCGCGCGGCATCCCGGCGGCGGCGAGCCGGTCGAGGAAGGCCGCCGTCACCTCCAGAGGCTTGCCCCAGGAATCGCCGATGAGCGGGCCATGGCTGATGCCGAGTCCGATCAGCGTACGCGCCCGCCACTCCTGCGGCAGCGCAAGGAACCAGGCGGCCAGTTCCTCCGGATCGTGCTTCCAGATGTTGAGGATGCCGGTGGCAATGGTCATCCGCAACGTCGCCGCCAGCAGCCGCTCGACCTCGGCCGGGGCACCGTCGTCGATACCGCCGGGAATCCACAGCGCTCCATAACCCATCACATCCAGCTGCGCCGCCGCCGCGTTCGACTGCGCCTTGTCGCCGAAGCGCATCTCCATCGACCATATGCCCAGCCTGCCGATCGCGGGTGTCGCCATGGTGCTTTTCTCCTCGTCTCCTGCGGTCATGGTGGGTTCGCCTGCCCTCTCCGGCAAGATTCTTGGCCAGAATCCAAGCCGGCATCGCCCCGGCGTGCAATGATCCACGGCATTCACCTGTCCAAAGCGCGTGCTTGATCGCGCCCCAATCACGGCATAGCCCTGCAGGATGGGAGAGTTCGACTATATCATCGTCGGCGGGGGCAGCGCGGGCTGCGTCCTCGCCAACCGGCTGAGTGCCAACCCGGAGACACGCGTGCTGCTGCTGGAGGCGGGCGGCAAGGACGACTACATCTGGATTCGCGTGCCGGTGGGCTACCTCTACTGCATCGGCAACCCTCGCACCGACTGGTGCCTGTCCACCGAGGCAGAGGAAGGGCTCGGCGGCCGTGCGCTCAAGTATCCGCGCGGGCGCGTGCTGGGCGGCTGCTCGTCGATCAACGGCATGATCTACATGCGCGGACAGGCCGCCGACTACGACGGCTGGCGGCAGGCGGGCAACCTCGGCTGGGGCTGGGACGACGTCCTGCCCTACTTCACCCGCGCCGAAGACCATTACGAGGGCGCCAGCCCGTTCCACGGCGGCGGCGGCGAGATCCGGGTCGAGAAGCAGCGGCTGCGCTGGGACATCCTCGAAGCCTTCCGCGACGCCTGCGGACAGCACGGCATCCCGCATTCCACCGACTTCAACACCGGCGACAACGAGGGCGCGGGCTTCTTCCAGGTGACCCAGCGGGGCGGCTGGCGCTGGAGCGCGGCCGACGCCTTCCTCAAGCCGGTCCGCTCGCGCAGCAACCTGAAGGTCGAGACCGGCGCGGTGGTGGACCGGGTGATCGTCGAGGCGGGCCGCGCGGTCGGCGTCGCCTACTCTGTCGGCAACCAGCAGCGCGTGGCGCTCACCCCCGGCGAAGTCGTGCTGGCGGCGGGCGCGATCGGCTCCCCGGCGATCCTCGAACGCAGCGGCATCGGCGATGCGGCGCGGCTGGCGGATCTCGGCATCGCGCCGGTGCTCGACCGGCCCGAGGTCGGCGCCAACCTGCAGGACCACCTGCAACTGCGCTGCGCCTACCGCGTCTCGGGCGTGGCGACGCTCAATGCGCGGGCGAGCAACCTATTCGGCAAGGCGCTGATCGGCATGGAATATGCGCTGCGCCGGACGGGACCGATGGCGATGGCGCCCAGCCAGCTCGGCGTCTTTACGCGCAGCCACGCGCGTTATGCGACGCCGAACCTGGAGTACCACGTCCAGCCGCTGAGCCTTGCCGCCTTCGGGGGAGCGCTCGATCCGTTTCCGGCGTTCACCGCCAGCGTCTGCAACCTCAGGCCGGAAAGCCGGGGCAGCACCCGCATCACCGCTGCCGATCCCGCAGCCGCACCCTCGATCCGACCCAATTACCTCTCCGCCGAGGAAGACCGCCGCGTCGCCGCCGAGGCGATCCGCATCACGCGCGGCATCGTGTCGCAGCCCGCTCTGGCCCGTTACCGGCCCGAGGAAGTGCGCCCCGGCCCAGCGTTCGAGAGCGAGGAAGACCTGCAGCGCGCGGCGGCGGAGATCGGCACCACCATCTTCCACCCGGTCGGCACGGCGGCGATGGGCACGGTAGTCGACAGCCGGTTGCGGGTGATCGGGCTCGACGGGCTGCGGGTGATCGATGCCTCGGTGATGCCGAAGATCACTTCGGGCAACACCAATGCGCCGACGATGATGATCGCCGAAAAAGGCGCCGAAATGCTGCTGGATCGAACCTAGTTTCTCCCCGAGCTTGCTCGGGGAGGAATACGCTAGGCCAGAAATTCCCGCGTGCGCTTCACGATCTCTCCCACGTAGTCGCGCACGTCGCGCCCGCTGGCGGCGGCGGCCATGAGCGGCACTTCCAGCCCCAGGACCTGCCCCCGCGGCAGGGCTTCGACGAATTCGCGCAAGGGCAGTTCCCCCTGCCCCGGGATCATGCGACCGCTCATCGCCTCGGCCATGTAGTCGTCGTCGCCCTTGCGCGGCACGTCGCTCAGCTGGACATGCCCGATCAGCGCCGGGTCGAGCTGCGCCACCTGCCGCACCGTGCCGCCCGAGCGGAAGAAGTGCATCGTGTCGATCAGCACCGTGGCCTTACCTGCGCCGATGTACTCCACCGCCTCCAGCGCCTCGGGCAGCGAGCGGATGGTGAAGACTGGCGTGAACTCGAGCGAGAACTCCATGCCGCGCTCGGCCGCCATCGTCGCCAGCGCGGCCAGCTGGTCGAAGGCCCGCGCGCGCTCCACGCCCATGTCCACCGCATTGACCCGCAGCGCGCCGAGATCGGCGAAGATGTCCATGTCGCCCGCCCGCTCGGCAGCGTCCAGTTCCACGGACACGCCGAGGCCCTCGGCGATGCTGATGGCGATCCCGCGATCGGCGAGCACCGCCTTCAGTTCACGCCGCAAGACCGGGTCCTCGCGCAGCGACCAGGGGGCATAGCCATGCGGATTGAAGCGTTCGGGCAACTGGCTCAGGCCCATCGACACTGCCTTGCAGCCGAGGTCGGCGGCCAGGGTGACGTGCTCGACCGGGCCGAGCCCGAGCACCGTCAAAAGTTCGATACCCAGCGGATGTGGCATGGTCGTGATTCCCTCTCCCGTCGCCGCTGCCATACCGCGTGGACGGCGGGCAAGGAACGTCATTCCCGTGTCGGTCACTCAATTCAGTGGAGTACGCCTGCGCGCCGCTTGTCCCAGGCGAACCACAATAGCCCGAGTGCGATGACCCAGATGCAGGCCGTCATCGCCAGCATCCCCGGCGTGGTCATGCTTGCCGGCATCCCGGCGGAAAACTGCCAGGCCTGCGACACCGCCAGCCCGACCAGCGACACCGCGAAGGCAGGCACCGCCAAGCCCGACCGCGCGAGCAGCAGCAGGCTTCCCGCCAGCCCGCCCCACACGCCCAGTGCCCACGGCACCAGCGTCCAGCTCGGCGCGGAATCGAGCCAGTCGATGATCTCGGGCGGCACTTGCGAAAGATAAGTCGGATTGCGCGAAGCCGTCATCGTGAAGTCGAGGCAGCCGAAGGCATTCCACAGCACCGCCAGCACCGCGATGAGCCAGAAGGTCCACCCCGGCCTCGTCACGTATCTGTCCGTCGTAGCCATCGCGCCTCTCCCTGCCGTGCCCGAGGATACTCCCGCGACGAGGCCGATGCAATTCGCGCCGCGAATGGCTAAGTACCCTTTCATGGCCGACCTTTTCGCCGATGACCTGCCGCCGTCGACCCGTGACGAACTGCGCGAGGACGCCCCCCTCGCCGACCGCCTGCGCCCGCGCGACCTGACCGAGGTTGTGGGGCAAGAGCACCTGACCGGCCCCGAAGGCGCGATCGGGCGCATGGTGGCGGCGGGGCGGCTGTCCTCGATGATCCTGTGGGGGCCGCCGGGCACCGGCAAGACCAGCATCGCCCGCCTGCTCGCTGCCGCCGTGGGCATGCGCTTCGCCGCCGTTTCCGCCGTGTTCTCGGGCGTGGCGGACCTCAAGAAAGCCTTCGCCGAGGCCGACGTCGCCGCCAAGGCGGGCCAACGCACCCTGCTGTTCGTGGACGAGATCCACCGCTTCAACCGCGCCCAGCAGGACGGCTTCCTGCCCTTCGTCGAGCGCGGCACGGTGACGCTGGTGGGCGCCACGACCGAGAACCCCAGTTTCGCCCTCAACGCCGCGCTGCTCAGCCGCGCGCAAGTGCTGATCCTCCACCGCCTCGATGCCGCCGCGCTGAATGCGCTGCTCGCCAAGGGCGAGGAGCTGGAAGGCCCCTTGCCAGTGACGCCCGAGGCGCGCGAGGCACTGGTCGCCTCGGCCGACGGCGACGGGCGCTTTTTGCTCAACCAGGCCGAGACGCTCTATGCGGCGAAGATTCCGCAGCCGCTCGATCCGGCGGGGCTCGGCCAGTTCCTGCAGCGGCGCATGGCGGTCTACGACAAGGACCGCGACGGACATTACAACCTCATCTCCGCGCTGCACAAATCCGTGCGCGGATCGGACCCGCAGGCTGCGCTCTACTACATGGCGCGGATGCTGACGGCGGGCGAGGAACCGCTGTTCGTGCTGCGCCGTCTGGTTCGCATGGCCAGCGAGGACATCGGCATGGCCGACCCTCAGGCGCTGGTGCAGTGCCTCGCGGCCAAGCAGGCGTACGAGTTCCTCGGCTCTCCGGAGGGCGAACTGGCGATCGTGCAGGCCTGCATCTACGTGGCGACCGCGCCCAAGTCGAACGCGGCCTACATGGCGTTCAAGTCCTCGTTCAAGGCCGCGCGCGAGACGGGGTCGGTCAGCCCGCCGCAGAACATCCTCAACGCGCCGACCAAGCTGATGAAGGACATCGGCTACGGCAAGGACTACGCCTACGACCACGATGCGCCCGATGCCTTCTCCGGCGACGACTACTGGCCCGAGGAAATGGGCCCGCAGGTCTATTACGAGCCGGTGGAACGCGGCTTCGAGCGCGAGGTGAAGAAGCGCCTCGAATGGTGGGACAAGAAGCGCGCCGAGCGGCGCGGGGAATGAGGGGCAGCCCCACCCCTGCCCCCTCCCGCAAGCGGGAGGGGAATGAGAGACCTGCGCTTCGCCCTCCCGCTCGCGGGAGGGCCGGAAGGCTAGGCAGCAAGCTGCCTAGCCG
>NZ_BAAILP010000217.1:8201-12998 GCF_054589055.1 Novosphingobium sp. 11B
CAGAAGGGCATCGCCGTCGCCCTGTGCGAGACCGGAGACGCTCCACCCCGCCTGCTGCGCCCTGCAAACCACGCCCACTGGTCCCGCGCGCAAGTGCTCGACCAGTTGCTCAACCGCCTGCCACCCGACACCCTCGTCGGCCTCGACCTCGGCATATCGCTGCCTTTCGCCGACGCGGGCGCCTTTTTCCCCGGCTGGGCGGACAGTCCACCGAGCGCCCGTGCGCTCTGGGCGCTGATCGACGCCATCTGCACCGAAGACCCGCACCTCTCGGCCTCCAGCTTCGTCGATCACATCGATCTCAGGGCCTACTTCCGCCGCCACGGCGGGCGTGAGGGCGCGCATTTCCACCTCCCCGGCGCGCTCCACAAGCGCGGCCGCATGCGCGTGACCGAGGAGGCGCAGGCCCGCGCCGGATGCCGCCCCTACTCCAACTTCAACCTCGTCGGGGCGGCGCAAGTCGGCAAGTCGAGCCTGACGGGCATGCGCCTGCTTCACCGCCTGCAGGGCCGCGTGCCGGTCTGGCCGATCGATCCGCTGCCCGCGAGCGGATCCGTGGTGACTGAGATCTACACCACCCTCGCCGCCGTCGAGGCGGGGCGCACCGCAGGCCGCGCCAAGATGACCGACCACGCCGCGCTCGATGCGGCGCTCGAAACCCTGGGGTCACGGCCGACCGGCGGCAGCGGCCCGATCGACGACCACAGCGCCGACGCCCTCCTCACCGCCGCCTGGCTGCGCGTGGCCGCCCCGCGTGAGGCTCTATGGCAACCCGCTGAACTCACGCCCGAACTCGCCCGTACCGAGGGCTGGACCTTCGGCGCGCGCTGACGCACAACCGCTCCCATAAGCACAGGGAGCATCCCCCCCAATGAAGTCCATCCTGCTGGCGGGCATCGCCTGCCTCACCCTTTCCGCCTGCGCCACGACGATGGCCGACGATCGCCACGCCGACGCCGCCGTGGATGCCGCGCAAGTGGCGGAGCGAACCGCTCCCGCGCCGACGTGGAAGAGCTTCGTCGATGGCACCATCGAAGACTGGTTCGAGACCGACCCCGCCTTCGCGATCTACGAAGGCGCACACAAGTACGACGGCCGCCTGCCCGACTGGAGCGACGCCGGGCTCAAGGCCCGCGCCGCCTTCCTGCACTCCGTCATCGACAAGGCGGGCCAGTTCACCGCCCTCTCCGACGCCGACCGCTTCGAACGCGACTATCTGGTGCAAGTCGCCAAGGGCCAGTTGTTCTGGCTGGAGGGCGCCGACCAGCCGCACACCAACCCCGCCTACTACATTAACGGCGGCCTCGACCCGAACGTCTACGTCAGCCGCGACTATGCCGACAAGCCGACGCGGATGAAGGCGATGATCGCGTTCTTCAAGGCGGTGGCAGCGCAGGCCCCCAATATCCGCGCCAACCTGCCCGCCGCGATGCCCGCCAGCTTCATCAAGCTGGGCACCGACGGCTTCGGCGGCTTTGCCGACTACTACCGCGGCGATGCCCGCGCCGCCTTCGCCGACGTCGCCGACCCGGCGCTGCAGGCCGAATTCAAGACCGCATCCGAAGCCGCCGCCGTCGCCATGAAGGGCGTCGCCGATCAGGTCGCCAAGGCCACCCCGACGCAGGATTTCGCGCTCGGCGCCGACAGGTTTGCGCGCATGGTGCTTGCGACCGAAGGCGTCGATGCCACGCTCGATACGCTGGAGGTGGCTGGCAAGGCCGACCTCCAGCGCAACCAGCAGGCGCTGAAACTGGCCTGCGCGAAATACACGCCGGGCAAGACCATCCAGCAGTGCTTCGACAGGATGCGCGCCGACAAGCCCAAGGACGGCCCCGTCGCCGAGGCCCGGCGCGAGATTCCGCAGCTCGCCGAATTCGTCCGCAGCCACGACGTCGCGACGATCCCGGGCACGAAGATGGCGATGGTCGAGGAAAGCCCGCCCTACAACCGCGCGAACTCCGCCTACATCGACCCGCCGGGGCCGCTGGAGAACGGCGGCTCGTCGATCTACTATATCTCGCCGCCCGACCCGACGTGGTCGAAGCAGATGCAGATGGACTACATCCCCGGCAAGGCAGACCTCCTGTTCACCACCGTCCACGAGGTAATGCCGGGCCACTACCTGCAGTTCCTCCATTCGAACGCGGCGCCCTCGATCGTCGGCAAGCTGTTCGTCGGCTACGCCTTCGCCGAAGGCTGGGCGCACTATGCCGAGGAGATGATGCTGGAGGCAGGCCTCGGCGACGGCGATCCGGGCGTGCAGGTGGGCCAGATCTCCAACGCCCTGCTGCGCAACTGCCGCTATCTTTCCGCGATCGGCCTGCATGCGCGGGGGATGACCCAGGAGCAGTCCAAGACGATGTTCATGGAGCAGTGCTACCAAGACGCCGGCACCGCCGAACAGCAGGCCGCGCGCGGGACGTATGATCCGGCCTACCTCAACTACACGCTGGGCAAGCTGATGATCCGCAAGCTGCGCACCGACTGGACCGCGACGCGCGACGGGCGTTCGGCCTGGAAGGCGTTCCACGACGAATTCCTCAGCCACGGCGGCCCGGCCATCCCGCTACTGCGCCAGACGATGATGCAGGAGGCCGCGCCGCACGCGGTATTCTGATTATGGGCTTTACCGGCGCCCCCCGCTCGCGGTAAGGGCGCCGGACTTGCTTGATGAAGCAAGCGCCGGCTTAGCTCAGTTGGTAGAGCACCTGATTTGTAATCAGGGGGCCACGGGTTCGAATCCTGTAGCCGGCACCACCGTCCCTTTCGGGCGGCGGATTACATTCCTGTAAGCGCGCGTTGCTCCCGCCGCGTTGACCTCCGGGTAACGGAATCCGGGTATTGGCCGGATGCCAATAAACGGGGGCAATTTCATGAAGCATATTACTTTGGGCGTCATCGCCTGTCTCGTGGCGGCTCCGGCCACCGCGCAGACGCGTTCCACCGTCGCCGCGATCGAAGCCGCGGTGCCGGTCAACATCTATGGCCAGCCGATGCAGGGCAAGCTGATGCCGGCCAGCACCATGGTGAACGTCACGCCGCTCGAGGAAATCTCCAGCAAGCATATCGAAGTCGGGCAGACGTTCCGCTTCGCTACCGTCGGCGACGTCGTCGAAAACGGCGCCGTCGTCATTCCGCGCGGTTCGCCGGTGACCGGCATGATTTCCTGGAAGACCGGCCGCGCCATCGGCGGCAAGTCGGGCAAGTTCGAGGTCGAGTTCAAGAGCGTGACCGTCAACGGCCGCGAAATGGGGCTCACCGGCAAGCATCGCCAGGAAGGGCGCGGCAATACCGTCGGCGCGCTGCTCGGCTCGATCCTGATCAGCGGACGGTCCGCCGTCATGGTTCTGGGGCAGACCGTGCCCGCCTTCACGGCGGAACCAATTCCCTACTGATACCTGTCCGGGCAGCGGCCGAGGCGACCACGGCCGCTGCCCTATTTCTCCGTGACCCACTCCCTGCGCAGGCCCGGCCCCGCCAGCGTCATCAGCAGCGCCGCCAGCAGGTAGAGCACCAGCGCGAACAGCATCGAATAGCGCAGCGACTCCGCGCCCCATACCGGGGCCAGCGCCTTCGACAGCGCGCCCAGCGCGTAGATGCCGCCGCCCAGGCCGATCAGGTTGTTGATCAGCAGGAACAGCGCCGAGGCCGTCGCGCGGGCAGGCGGCTCGACGAGGTGCTGGATCGCGCCGGTCACCGGGCCGAGCCAGAAGTAGGCCAGCACCTGCGGGATCAGGAACAGCACGAAGGCGACCGGCACGCTGGTCGTCCAGATACCGCCCGCATAGAGCGGCACCGCCAGCACGAAGCCGATCGCAGGGACGCGACCGTACCAGGCGCGGTCGCCCTTCCCCAGCCGGTCCGCCAGCGCGCCGCCGGTCAGCACGCCGACCGTGCCGCCCAGCAGCAATACCGCGCCGAAGAACCATGACGTCTCGACGAGGGTGAGGTGGAAGCTGCGCTGCAGCAGGCTCGGCAGCCAGAAGGCGACGCCGTAGCCGAGCATCGAACTGGACGCCGCCCCGAAGCTGAGGAACCAGAACGCCCGCTTGCGCGCCAGCGTGGCGAAGACCTCTGCGAAACGCACGGTCGGCGCGGAGACAGGGCGCGGCTTGTCCTTCACCACCAGCTTGAACAGCGGCGCGATCAGGATGCCGCACAGGCCGACGATGAGGAACGCCGTGCGCCAGTCCACCGCCTGCGCCACGTAGCCGCCCGCCATCACCCCCGCCGCCGAGCCGAGCGGAATACCCAGCGAATAGACCGAGAGCGCGAAAGCGCGGCGCTCGCTGGGGAAATGGTCGCCGATCACCGCATAGCTCGGGGCCACGCCGCCCGCCTCGCCCACGCCGACGCCGAGGCGGGCGAGGAAGATGTGCCAGAACCCCGTCGCCAGCGCGCAGGCGGAAGTGAACACGCTCCATACCACCAGCGAGCCGGTGATGACCCAGGATCGGCTCGTGCGGTCGGCCACCCAGGCCAGCGGCACACCGAGCGTGGAATAGAGGATCGCGAAGGCGAGCCCGCCCAGCATCCCCATCTGCGCGTCGTCGAGTTTGAGGTCCGCCTGGATCGGCGCGGCGAGGATCGAGAGAATCTGCCGGTCGACGAAGTTGAATACATAGACCAGCAGCAACATCGCCAGCACCAGGCGGGGGGATGTCGTCTTGTGATCGGTCATCGCGTTTGCACCCTTTTCGTCATCCCGGACTTGATCCGGGACCGCTGGCCGTGAACAGCCCACCTTTCTGCGCGCAGCACGCTCCCAGCTAAAGACAGCCACCGGTCCCGGATCAA
>NZ_BAAILP010000217.1:13091-18141 GCF_054589055.1 Novosphingobium sp. 11B
AACGCCTCGATCGCGGCCAGCGCCACCGGCTCGTCGAGGATCGGGGCGTGGCCGACGCGCGGCACTTCCACCGCCGCATAAGGTCCCGAATGGCGGCGCGCCATCTCTTCCACCGTGGCGGTGCTCAGCAAGTCCGAGAGTGCACCGCGCACCACCAGCACCGGCACCGCACCCAGCAGTTCCCACAAGGGCCACAGGTCCGGCGGCACGGTCTGCGGGTCATCTCCCGCGATGCTTTCGGAAATCGCCGGGTCATATGCGAAGGAGACGGTGCCGTCGGCGTTCTCCCGGGCGATGCGGCGGGCGAAGGCGTCCCACTGCGCTCCGCCAAAATCAGGGAAGGCCGGGGCATTGATGGCGCGGGTGCGGGCGGCAGCCTCGGTCCAGTCGGCCATCTTGCCTCCGGGTCCGACGTAGCCCTGTATCCGCGCGAGGCCCGCCGGGTCGAGCACCGGGCCGATGTCGTTAAATATCGCCGCCTGCGCGAGGTCAGGCCGCAGCGCCTGCATCACCATCGCCATGAGCCCGCCCATGGAGGTGCCGACCAGACCGGCGCGGCTGACGCCAAGGTCATCCATCAGCGCCAGCATGTCCTGCGCATAGACGTCCGGCCGGTACTGTGCGGGGTCCGGATCCCACTGCGAGGCCCCTCGCCCGCGCTGGTCGGGCACGATCATGCGGTAGCGCCCGGCGAGCTTGTCCAGCAGCGGCTCGAAGTCCGCGCTGTTGCGGGTAAGGCCGTGCATCATCAGCATCACGGGCGCACCCTCGTGTGCAGGGTAGTCCCGGGCGACGAGGTCGAGCCGGCCGTCGGCGCTACGATAATGATGGACGCGGTAGTCCATGAAATGTCCTTTCAATGGGCGGCTGCCCGACCTCTTCTATCCCGTCATCCCCGCGAAGGCGGGGACCCATCTGACGGAAGTGCAACAGACACCGTCAGGAGTTGGGTTCCCGCCTTCGCGGGAATGACGGGAAAAGGGATGCTCCCCTCAGAACTCCAGCGTCGCGGTCGCGAAAACCTGGCGCGGGTTGCCGTAATAGGCGGTCAGCGTGCCCTCGGTGCCGAGCGAGGGAATGAACCGGCCGTTGGGTGCCGTCAGGAGCGCCCCGGTCACTGGGTTGGTCGCCAGGAACGTGTAGCCCGAGGTCTTGTAGCGCTTGTCGAACAGGTTCTTGCCGTGGACGCCAAGGCTCCAGCGGCCGCCCGGCGCAGTGTAGACGAGGCTCGCATCGACCAGCCCGAAACCCTTCTGGTCGAGATAGGGGTTGGGAATCTCGAACTGGTAGACCTTGCTGCGATACGAGTAGGTCGTGCTGAGATCGAGATCGCCACCGCCCACCGGCGTCGAGTAGGCGAGCGTGCCGCTGGCGGTCCACTTCGGTGTGTTCTGCACCTTGCGGTACTGCGCCACGTCGGTCGGAGTGGAGGCGATGTTGGCGATATATTCCTTGTACTGCGCATCGATATAGCCGAGCGCGCCCGACAGGCTCAGCCGGTCGCCCGAGGACATCAGGTCACGCCCCAGCCGCGCGTTGGCTTCCAGTTCGAAGCCCTTGAAGCGCGCCTTGCCGGCGTTGGTGATGACCCCGCAGAAGGTCGGCAGCCCGCCCACGGTGCAGCCCGCCGAACCGGGAATCTGCACGTCCTTGTAATCCATGTAGAATCCGGCCGCCGCGATGTAGAGCCCGCCGCCGAAGAAGTTGCCCTTGTAGCCGACCTCGTAGCTGTCCACCGTCTCCGGCTGGAAGCTCAGGTAATCGGCGATCTCGGCGTCGGTAGGTGCACCCGGCGTAGCCGCAGGCGCGTTGACGCCGACGCCGCGCGGGTCGAAGCCGCCGCCTTTGAAGCCCTGGCTGTAGCTTGCATAGATGTTGTGGTCCGGCGTCGGCTTGAAGCTGAGCGAGGCGCGCGGCGTGAACTTGTCGAACTTCGCCTTGCCGGAGAAGTTGGTGCTCGGCGCGCCAAGCGGCACTCCCGCCCCGCCGAATACCGGCGAGCCGCCGCCAAGATAGTTCTGCCGCAGGATCTGCGCCTTGCGCTCGTCCCAGGTATAGCGCCCGCCGACCGCGAGGCTCAGTTGTTCGGTGAAATCGAACGTGAAATCGCCGAAGATCGCGAAAGTATTCGTATCGACGTTGGCGCGGGTGAACGCGGTCAACCCGTTGAGCGCGGTGAACAGGCGCACGTCGAAGTCGGTGTCGGCCTTGGCGGTCAGGTAATAGGCGCCCAGCAGGCCCTGCACCATGCCGCCATCGTCCCACAGCAGCTGGACTTCCTGGCTGATCTGCTCGTTGCGATAGTAGGCGGGCACGTCGACGTCGACGGCGGGCAGCGCATCGAAGTCGATCGGCGAGGCGGAGTTGTCCTTGCGCCACGAACTGATCGAGCGGAACGTCAGCGCGTCAGTGAGTTCGGCGGTGGCATTGATCGCGAGGCCGTAGGCTTCCACCACCTGGCGCGGATCGTTCAGGCCGCCGCGCGTGTCGTAGACGTCGTCCAGCACCGGCGCGCCCGAGACGTAGCCCGGGATCAGGCGGTGACCGCCGCGCGCATTGGACTTGTCCTTGGTGTAGTCGCCCGAGATGCGGATCAGCACCGGCTCGCCATAACCGC
This sequence comes from Novosphingobium sp. 11B, assembly GCF_054589055.1. NCBI lineage: Bacteria > Pseudomonadati > Pseudomonadota > Alphaproteobacteria > Sphingomonadales > Sphingomonadaceae > Novosphingobium > Novosphingobium sp. 11B. Next base: position 15,709 of record NZ_BAAILP010000217.1, read on the forward strand.
CGATGTCGACGCTGGCGCGGCCCGCCCAGATGTCCTTGTTGTAGTTGTCCTGCCCCGTCGTCAGGTTCTTGCCGAAGCCCCCGCGCGACAGCCGCGCCACCGACCCGCCGACGCGGATGAGGTCGCTGACCGGCGCGGAGGCGGTGGCGATGAGGTCCGCCTGATCGTAGCTGCCGTAAGTGCCCTTCACCTTGAAGGAGAACTCCTGCGGCAACTGCTTGGTCACGTACTTCACCGCGCCGCCGATGGTGTTGCGGCCGTAGAGCGTGCCCTGCGGACCGCGCAGCACCTCGATCCGCTCGACATCGTAGATATCGAGTACGGCGGCCTGCGGGCGGTTGAGGTAGACGTCGTCGAGGTAGATGCCCACGCCCTGCTCGAAGCCCGAGACCGGGTCCTGCTGGCCGACGCCGCGGATGAAGGCCGACAGCGTCGAGTTGGTCCCGCGCGAGGGCTCCAGCGTGACGTTGGGCGAGACGTTGGCGATTTCGGTGATGTCCACCGCGCCGGACTTGGCCAACTGGTCGCCGCTGAAGCTGGAGACGGCGATCGGCACGTCCACCAACCGCTCCTCGCGGCGCCGCGCGGTGACGATGATGTCGCCGCCCTCGGCAGCGGCTTGCGCTGCGGGGGCGCTGTCCTGCGCGTTCGCAGGCGTCACGAAGCCGCCCGACAGAGCCAGCACACTCGAGGAAATCGCGAGAAATCGCACCCTTCGCATCACAGTCACTCCCATTCACGCTTCTTGTTGGCGATCTGCATATTGATAGTTGAATCGATTTTCAACTTTGAAAGTTTGCCATGGGCCACGGTCCGTTCTAACTGTGTCATCGTGAGCACAGAGCAGCCCTCCGCCGAAGGTTCGGCCAGCAAGATCCCGCGCACCGAGCGCGGGCGGCGCACCTTGCGCAAGCTGCTGGACGCGGCCGCGCTCGAATTCGGCGAGCATGGCTTTCACGAAGCCTCGATCACCGGCATAACCCGCAGGGCGGGAACAGCGCTGGGCAGTTTCTACACGTACTTCAATTCCAAGGACGAAATCTTCCGCGCGCTGGTGGACGACCTCTCGGGCAAAGTGCGCGAAGCGGCGCGCAACGCCCGGCAGCAGGACCTGCCCGCGCTGGAGACCGAGCGCGCCTCGCTGATCGGCTTCCTGCGCTTCGCGGCCGAGCACAAGGAAATCTACCGAATCATCGACGAGTGCGAATTCGTCGATCCGGCCAGCTTCCGTCAGCATTACCAGTCCACCGCAACCCGCATCCGCGAACGCCTTTCCGAAGGCATCCGCAAGGGCGAACTGCGCGAAGGGCTGGGCGAGGCGCATGCCTGGGCGATCATGGGAATGAACGTGTTCCTCGGCCTGCGCTACGCGGTCTGGGATGATGCGGAGGCGGAGGAGATCGCGGAACTGGCGAACTCGATCCTGCGCGAGGGGATCGTGAAGCGTTAGCTTACGGCGCGCCCACCCCGTCCGGCTAGGCAGCAAGCCGCCAAGCCTCCCGGCCCTCCCGCAAGTGGGAGGGCGAACACCCCTTTCTTCTCCCCTCCCGCTTGCGGGAGGGGCCGGGGGTGGGCCTGCCTTCCTTCTCTGTCCACTTATACTGGCACCTAACCGCCATTTACGCGATGCTAAGGCAGTCCTGCCAGAAGCGGATTCGCCAAAGGAATCGGAACAATACCAAGTGGACGCGCGCATCTTCCTAGCCTCGGGCTTCGTCGCCCTTGCCGCCATCGCCGGCGTGCTGATCGTCGCAGCCGAGCCCGAAAAGCCCGCACCCGCATCGCTGGCCGAAGCAAAGCTCTCGCAAGCCGCGCCCAAGCCTGCCGCGAAACCATCGGTCCCCGCGAAGGACGAGCCCTTCGTCATCAAGCGCATCCTGCCGATCAAGGGCGCGATAAGGTACGGCGAATGGCACTGGGACGAGCATGACGTGCCCCCCGGCCCGATCGTCGTCACCGTGGACCTCGAGGCCCGCGTGATCTCGGTCTTCCGCGGCGGCTACGAAATCGGCGCGGCAGCGGTGCTGCTGGGCACGGCGGACAAGCCGACACCGCTGGGGATCTTCCCGATCACCCAGAAGGACAAGGACCACGTGTCCAACATCTACACCGGTGCACCGATGCCCTACATGCAGCGCCTGACCAACGACGGCATCACCCTGCACGGCTCCGACGTGGCGCTGGGCTATGCCAGCCACGGCTGCGTTGGCATGCCCGACGCCTTCGCCGCGAAGCTGTTCGACACCACGAAAATCGGCGACAAGGTCTATATCACCAAGGGCAAGCAGGTCGGCATGGGCGATAATCTGGCCGGGGGCTGAGCACAGCCCACCCCTGCCCCCTCCCGCAAGCGGGAGAGCGCAGTGTTCGCCCTCCCGCTTGCGGGAGGGCCGCGAGAGTTGGCGACGTATCGCCTACTCGCAGCGGGGTGGG
>NZ_BAAILP010000217.1:18248-24585 GCF_054589055.1 Novosphingobium sp. 11B
GCCCTGACCGGCGCTTTCGCAAAGCTCCACCCGCCTGCGTTAGGCCGCGCCACCAGTTTGCCGATAGAGGCAGGCTGTCCCTGCGAAAGCCCATCGACCAGCCGTGCAACCGCCCCGCCCCTTGCGTCCTCGCCGTCGAGCTCGCGCACGATCCGCGCCACCACCCGCAAAGCCACTGCACGCGGCGCCTGCGGGCGGTACTTGAGGCCCATCGGCTCCTTCGTCACGCAGGATCGCCATTCGAGCGCCGCCATCCAGTCGAGCGCGGCGTCGGCCTCGGCGATATGCACCGCGCTCTGGGCGATGGCGGCAACGTCGAGCCAGTCGGCCTCCGCCAGCGCCTTGCGGATACGCACCCGATCGAAGCGATCGTTGATGTTGCTGGGATCCTGCGCAGCGACCAGTCCCGCCGCCTCGACCACCACGCCGAGTTCCATGCGCCGCCAGTCGAGCACTGGCCGCAGCAGCGGCAGCTCCGCTTCCGGCACCCTGCCCCGCCCGCGCGTACCAGCCAGACCCGCCACGCCGCTCGCCCGGTTGAGCCGCATGAGCAGCGTCTCCGCCTGATCGTCAGCGTGATGCGCAGTCGCCAGCGCCGCGAGCCCGCGTTCGGCTGCCCACCCGGCCATGGCGGCATAACGCGCCAACCGCGCCTCCGCCTGTACATTGCCGGGCGCGACTTGCACCGTCAGCGTGACGTGAGGCACCCCTAGTCCGGCGCAGACACGGGCGACTTCCGCCGCCTCGGCCGCGCTTTCGGGACGCAGGCCATGATCTACGGTTGCCGCTTCCACACGCCCGGGCAGCGCCGCATGGGCGAGCAGCAGCAGGGCAAGGCTGTCTGGCCCTCCCGACACGGCGATGCCCAACCGCGCCGTCCCGTCGTCGATCCGGTCTGGCCAGATCGCGGCAAGATCGGCGCGGAAGCGATCGACCTCAGCTACAGGCAAGCCCATTGCGCGTGGTGTTGTAGATGCCCGCCAGACGTCCGGCCGCTTCGGCCGCATAAGTCTCGCTGAACTCGGACAGCGCGATGCAGGCCCGCTTGGTGTCCTTGAGCTGCTTCATCGAGACCGCAAGGTACAGCAGGCTGTCCGAGGCGCGATCGCCGCGCTTGTCGGTCTGGAAGTTCTGGAGGAACCACTTGGCCGCCTCGCCCGGGTTGCCATCGTCGAGGTAGGCGCGGCCCAGCAGGTTGCGGCCGAAACTGGCGCGTGCATGCTTGGGGTACTTTTCGAGGTAGAGCTTCAGCTGTTGCTGTGCCTCGGGATAGTATTTCGCTTCCCAGAGACGGAAGCCGTAGCTGTATTCGTCATCGCCGGGATCGGCGCTCTGCGGCTTGACGATGGCCTTGACCCCGTCGATCCGCGAGTTCGAAGGCGCGGTCGGCTTGGGTGCCGCCGCTACAGGCGTGGGCGCGGGGCGCGGGGCCGCGGCAACCGGCATCGGCAGCGGGGCCGGACCGGAGGACGCTGGGACAGAACCGGAAGGCATCGGCCCGGTCGCTGACGGACCGGGCACGAAATCGGACTGCGCAGGCGCGGCCGCCGCCAGCTTGGCTTCCAGTTGGCCGATACGATTGGTGTTCTGCTCGACCTGCGCGGTCAGCTGCGCCATCCGGGCTTCGACGGCGTCCATCCGTGTCAGCACATCGGACAGCGGCGTGGTCGAAGGCGCGCCGGGGGCCGGGGTCGGCGTCGGGGTGCCGCTGATCTGGGGTTCGAAGAACTTGCCGTCGGCGCCCGGGAAGACCTTGCGCTGCAACGCGCGCACTTCGGCCTCGACCTTGTTGAGCCGCAAGTTGGTGTTGGCATCCTGTGCAATGGCCGGAGCCGCGCCGAACAGGACCGACGCCGCCGCTACCGTGGCCAGCCACCGCGCGCGGGAGGTTCCGCCGATTGCGCCAAGGGTACATTTCATCGCCAAATCATCTCCATGCCGGGACCATCACCGTCCGAAACTATGGCCGCGCCATGCCAGCGACGGGTGAAACCGGGGATTAACCAATGGACCGGCTACGGGTGTTGCCCGAGGCGGCCCCGCCTGTCGAGCCGGAGGCGGTCGGAAGTCGTGGAAAGCACCGGACCGGAAGGGGTGGTCGCAGCCTTTACTGGGCAGTTACTGGGCGCTGGGCGGCAGCAACGATTCCGGCGTCGGGGCCTCGGTCGGCTCGCGCGGGGCAGTTCTGACGGAAGGACGCGGAGCCGGGCGGCGCACCGGCACGGCAGCAGGTGCGCGCGTCACGGCCGGCACGGGCACGGCGGCCGGAGCCTGCCCAGCCGGAGCCTGCGCTGCCGGAGCCGCCGCACCGGTGCCGCGTGCAAGAAGGTCCGCACCCGCCAGCGAAACGCCGGTAACGAGGCGCGGCTCGGTAGAGAGCGGCGCGATAGCCTTGCCGCCTACCGAAATCTGCAGGGCATCGGGGCGTCCGGTACGCAGTTGCAGGCCGGGGATGTCCGTCGGCGCGGTCCAGTTCTCACCCTTGGCGAGTTCCTTCTGTAGCACTTGGTCGCCCTTGGCGTCGGTCACCTTGACCCAGACCTTGTCCCCGGTCGCGGTCAGCACGACCGGGCCATTGGCCTGTGCCGGCGGAGGCGCCACGGGAGCGGCTGCCTTGGGCGCGGCAGGCGCAGCGGTCTGCTCGGCGACGAGATCGGGCAACTGGCCTTCGGGTGAAAGGAAGTTGCCCCAGAACATCACGAGCGCCCCGACGACCACGATGACGCCGATCACCGCCAGCCACGCGAGGCGGCGGGTCGGGACGCGGGCGGGGTCGCCCGGCTCGAAACTCGGGACATATTCGACGCGGTCGCCGGCTTCGTGATCGAGCTGCTCGCGCACCTTGGCGGCGATGACTTGCTCGTCGAGGCCCACCGCCCGGGCATAAGTCCGCGCGAAGCCCACGGCATAAGTCCGCGCGGCCAGATCGCCAAGGCGGTCCTCCTCGAGCGCGATCAGATGACGTTCGGCGATCTTGGTCTGCGACGCGATATCCGCGCGGCTCTTGCCCAGCGCCTCACGCCCCGCACGAAGCTGGCTTCCGACGCTCTGCGGTCCGCGCGCAAGCCCTTGGGTTTCGACGTTTTCCAATTCCGCTCCGTTTGGCGTGGTAGATGCGACCTGAACGGTGCCTAACCAAACCTTCTGACCGGATAAAGTCAATCAGGCGCCGCCCGTTCCGGTCAAATTTATAGGGCAAATCGTCATCCGGACTGGCGCGGGCCGTTCCGGAGCATCAATTCAGTCGATCGCGATGTCCCGCTCGGCCGCCCACGCCGTCATCGTGCCGCGCAAATCGGCTGGCGGCGCGGCGAGCCACCCCTCCATCGCGGCCGTGATCGCGGGCAGGTCGACCTTGCCGACAAGTTCCTTGATCGGACCGACCGCCGCCGGGGTGATCGACAGGCGCCGGACGCCGAGGCCCAGCAACGCCAGGGCCTCCAGCCGCCGCCCGCCCATCTCGCCGCAGACGCTGATATCGACCGACGTGCCCTCCAGCGTGCGCACGACGCGGCGCAGGAAGCGCAGGATCGCCGGGCTCAGCCAGTCGTAGCGCTCGGCCAGCTTGGGGTTCGAGCGGTCGGCCGCGAAGAGGAACTGCGTGAGGTCGTTCGTGCCGATCGACAGGAACGCGATCTTCGGCGCCAGCAGGTCCAGCTGTTCGGCCAGCGAGGGCACTTCCAGCATCACGCCGTAGCGGATGGCCTCGGGCAGCACCTTCTTCTGGCGGCGCAGATAGGCGAGCTGACCGTCGAACACGGCCTTGGCCGCATCAAACTCCCAGGGCTCTGCGACCATCGGGAACATGACGTTGAGCGGCCGCCCCGCCGCCGCCTCCAGCAGCGCGCGGGCCTGCGCCTTGAGCAGCGCGTCGCGCTCCAGCGCCACGCGCAGCGCGCGCCAGCCCATCGCGGGGTTCTCCTCTCCCTCGCCGTCGTCGTGGCGCAAGTAGGGGAGCGTCTTGTCGCCGCCGATATCGACCGTGCGGAACACGACCGGGCGATCGCCGGCGGCATCCATGACGTCGCGGTAGAGGCGCGTCTGCTTCTCACGCTGCGGCAGCGTGGCGGAAACGAGGAACTGGAACTCGGTGCGGAACAGGCCGATGCCGTCCGCGCCGGTCAGGTTGAGGTTGGCGACGTCGTCACGCAGCCCCGCGTTGATCATCACCTTGATGCGGGTGCCGTCGAGCGTGGTCGCAGCCACGTCGCGCATGCCCGCATAGACGGCCTGACGTTCGCGGTTCTTCGCAAAACGCGCCTCGAACGCCTCGACCACGCCGGGCGACGGGCGCACCATCGTCGTGCCCTGATCGGCGTCGAGCAGCAGCGGATCGCCTTCGCGCACGATGCCGCGCAGGCCCCGCACGCGGCCGAGTACCGGGATGCCCATCGCCCGCGCGACGATGACGACGTGGCTGGTGAGCGAGCCTTCTTCGAGGATCACGCCCTTGAGCCGCCGCTTGTCGTATTCCAGCAGTTCCGCCGGGCCAAGATTGCGCGCGATCAGGATCGCATCGTTTCGCAGCCCCATCGAAGCCGCCGTACCGATCTGGCCCGAGACGATCCGCAGCAGGCGGTTCGCCAGATCCTCCAGATCGTGCATGCGGTCCGCTAGGAGCGGGTCGTCGATCTGGCGCATGCGCATGCGGGTGCGCTGCTGCACGCGCTCGATCGCCGCTTCCGCCGTCAGACCGCTGTCGATCGCCTCGTTGATGCGGCGCGTCCAGCCTTCGTCGTAGGCGAACATGCGGTAGGTCTCGAGCACTTCGTCATGCTCGCCGCCCATGCCGAACTCGGCCTGATTGGCCATCCGGTCGATCTGTTCGCGCATGCGGTCGAAGGCGAGGATGACGCGCTGGCGCTCGGCCTCGGTATCCTCGGCGACGATGTGCTCGATGGTGACGCGCGGCTGGTGGTAGACGGCGACGCCCGATGCGAGGCCCTTCACCAGCGTCAGGCCGCGCATCTGCTCCGGCCCGGTCTGGGCGGCAGTGAGCGCGCGCGCATCTTCCTCGTCGATGAGGTCGGCATTGACGATGAGTTCGGACAGAACCATCGCCACCGTCTGCAGCGCCTCGATCTCGACCTCTTCGTAGCGGCGCGGCTCGACGTGCTGGACGCAGAGCGCGCCGACCGCGCGTTCGCGGCGGACGATGGGGACGCCTGCGAAGGAGTGGAACTTGTCCTCGCCCGTTTCCGGGCGGTACATGAAGTCGGGATGCGCGGCGGCTTCCGCCAGGTTCAGCGTCTCGATTCGGTCGGCGATGGAGCCCACCAGACCTTCGCCCACCGCCATGCGGGTGACGTGGACCGCCTCCTGCGCAAGACCGCGCGTGGCGAAGAGTTCGAGCATTCCCTCACGCAGCAGGTAGATCGAGCAGACCTCGCTATCGAGGCACTCGCCTATCACTTCCACCACGTTGTTGAGCTTGGTCTGCGCATTGCTGCGCGAGGCCATCACCTCGTGAAGGCTCGTGAGAATGGTTCGGGCTGCTTCGACGGCTCCGCTGGTCATTCTTCTGGCGTAACGCAAAGTCATGGCTTTGGGAACGCAGCGGATGCCGTCGATTCAGCTTATGCGGGTGATATCGGGAATTACCCGGTTGTCCGGTGGAATTCTCCGCGCTCAGGACCCTCTACAAGACTGGGATCGGCGATCAGAACCGCCCGATCTCCTCCTTGATGCGAAGCTTGCGCTTCTTGAGAGACTGGACGACCGCGGCATCAGGGATCGGGCGGCTCAATTCCTCGTGGATCTGCCGTTCGATACCGGCATGCTTGAGCTGCAGAGCGCTGACGTGCGAATTATCCATTGGACGTTCCTCCTTATAGGGGCCGGACCCTTGTCTTGCGACTGTGTGCGAACGGTGCTCTCGTAAGAGCCATGACGAGCGACCTGATCGGGCGACTCGACACTGGTGGGCCGGCGCAAAAACCAAGGAACCACAATCGGAGGACCTTGCGAAGACCCCACTTGCTTCATATCGGTGAGTTGCGTGAATCATGCGTTCGGCAGGATTCGGTCCCGCCCGTGCACAGGCTTGAAACTTAAGGAATTCCGGCGTGACCGAAGAGGAAATGCGCAAGCGCCTCGAAATCCTGAAAGTCGAACATCGCGACCTGGACGCGGCGATCGATGCTTTGATGAACGCGGGTGGCGGCGGCGACATGCTGCAGATCGCGCGACTCAAGAAGCGCAAGCTGCGCCTCAAGGACCAGATCGCGCAGATCGAGGACTACCTGATCCCCGACATCATCGCGTGATCGCGCAATCCTCCCTGTTCCGTAGGAATGGGGAGGTGGCAGTCGCGAAGCGACTGACGGAGGGGTGTTGG
>NZ_BAAILP010000217.1:24787-28415 GCF_054589055.1 Novosphingobium sp. 11B
ACCCTCCCGCCGTGCCGTTCAGGGACAGCGCGATATTTGCCCGGGATTATCGACTCGCCCCGCTTGCCGCCGATTCGGCGGTAAGAAATACGAAGGGCCATGTCGAAACCGGCGACCATCAATCCGCGCATCGTCGAGGCGCTCTACTGCGAGGCGCTCGTCCTGTCCGACGAGGTGCGCGCGGCGTTCACCTTGTCCGGGCGGATCGACGGAGATCCCGGCCGTGTCGCCCTCTCCAGCGAAGGGCTGCGCACCACCACGCGGATGATGCACGCGATCGCCTGGCTACTTAACCACCGCGCTTATTTCATCGGCGAGATCAGTGACTTGCAGCTACGCCGCCATGGCCGCCTGTCGCCAGCGATGCGCCAGTCGGACCCTGCGCATGCCCTTCTGCTGGAGCCCGCCACCGCCCGACTCGTCGAGGCGACGCGCCTGTTCTACGACCGCCTGCTACGCCTTGACCAGTTCTGGCGGCTGACCACACCTGCGGCTTTCGGCGCGATCGAGCACTTGCGTGAGCGCATCGAGACGGAGGTTGCGACCGGCACCTAACGGCACTCGGCGGTGCCATAACCGCCCTCAAGGTCGACACGGCGCTTCATCCACCCCATATCGCGCCCATGAACGCTGCTGCAGAGATCGACCGGCCCTACACGGTGGCCGAAACCATCGGCCCGCTGGTCCGCCGGGTGCTGGCGCGCAACCCCTCGCCCTTCACTTTCACCGGCACCCAGACGTATCTGGTAGGCGCCGATGGCGAAGTGGCCGTCATCGATCCCGGCCCGGACGAGGCCGAGCATCTGGGCGCGCTGATGGCGGCGATCGGCGGGGACAAGGTCGTGGCGATCTGCTGCACTCATACCCACCGCGACCACTCGCCCGCCGCTGCCCCCCTCGCCGCGCTGACCGGCGCGCCGATCGTCGGCTGCGCGCCGCTGGTTCTGAGCGACGACGGCCCGCGCGCCGACGCGTCGTTCGATGCCAACTACGCGCCCGACCGGGTGCTGGCCGACGGCGAGGCGCTGACCGGCAAAGGCTGGACCCTGCGCGCGTTGACGACGCCGGGCCATACCTCCAACCACTTGTGCTTCGCGCTTGAGGAAACCGGCGCGCTGTTCACCGGCGATCATGTCATGGGCTGGTCCACCAGCGTCGTCTCCCCGCCCGACGGCGACATGACCGCCTACATGGAAAGCCTCGCCCGCCTCTACGAGCGCGAGCAGGACGTGGTCTACTACCCCGCCCACGGCCCGGAAGTGACAAAGCCGCGCCAGCTCGTGCGCGGGATGATCGGCCACCGCCGCCAGCGCGAGCGGCAGATCCTGCGCCAGATCGAATCGGGGGTGACCACCATCGCCGCGATGGTGCCGCTGATGTACAAGGGCGTCGACGAAAGGCTCTGGCCCGCCGCCGGGCGTTCGGTATTGGCCCATCTTCTCGATCTTGAAAAACGCGGCATTACAATGCGCAATGAAGATGAATGGACGCTGATCGCCGCGAATTAGGCGTTCGTCGACAAGTATTCGCCGTACAACCCGCCATGCATTACTATCCGCCACCATCACGGGTGGAGGCAAATTCATGGCAACCGCAGCCGCAGCGCAGGTTTCGCGCGCCTCGTTCTGGGCGAAGATGACGATCGGGCTCAGCCTGTTCATCGTCTTCGCCTTTGCACAATTCGGTCTGCGCGGCTTCGTGCCCGTTACGCAAGTGCCGGTAATCTTTCATGTCCATGGCGTGGTCATGCTCGGCTGGCTCGCCCTCGTGACGACGCAGGCGCTGCTGGGCAACGGCAGTGGGCTGGAACTGCACCGACGGCTCGGCTGGGCGAGTGCAGTCATGCTACCCACCATCGCCGTGCTGACCAGCCTGACCTGCTTCGCCGGGCTTCGCACCGGCATGTTCCCTCCGTTCTTCCCGCCGGCTTATTTCCTCGCGCTGATCCATGTCTCGATGCTGATCTTCGTGATGATGGTCGGCGGCGCCGTTGCGCTGCGCGGCCGTGCGGACTGGCACAAGCGGCTGATCCTGGGCTCCACCATCCTCATCATGGACCCTGCGCTCGGCCGGGTCCTGCCGATGCCTTTCATCATGCCCTGGGGCGAGTGGCTGTCGATGGCGATCCAGCTTGGCATGGTCGCGCTGATCGTGCGGCACGACCGGCGCACGATAGGCCGCATACATCCTGCCACCGTGACCGTCGCGCTGGCGGTGGTGCTGGCGCATGTCCTTGTCGAGCTGCTGGCGATCACACCGCCGTGGGTCGCATTCGCGGCGCAATTCGCGGGATAGATGTCCTGCTGTCCTCCCTGTCGCGCAGCGATGGGGAGGGGGACCGCCCGCATAGCGGGTGGTGGAGGGAGAGAGCCCCCTCCGTCAGCCCTACGGGCTGCCACCTCCCCATCGCTACGCGACAGGGAGGATCAAGCGACGGCCGCGATCTGCGAAAATTCCGCTTGGGTCCGCGCCTTCCCATCCCTAGATAGACCCCGCCCGCAGCAAGGTTCGGGCGAGGATGTACAGGAACGACCATGACCGTAATGCCCGCCGACCTCTCAGGCATCGACGTGCGCGCCGAGATCGAGCGCCTGCGCAAGGAGCGCAATGCGGTCATCCTCGCCCATTACTACCAGAAGCCCGAGCTTCAGGACCTTGCCGACTTCGTGGGCGACAGCCTCGAACTGAGCCGCAAGGCGGCGGAAACCGATGCTGACGTCATCGCCTTTTGCGGCGTGAAGTTCATGGCCGACACCGCCAAGATCCTCTCGCCGAACAAGATCGTCGTGCTGCCCGATCTCAACGCCGGGTGCAGCCTGGAAGACTCGTGCCCGCCGGAGAAGTTCAAGGCGTTCCGCGAGGCGCACCCCGATCACATCGCGCTGACCTACATCAACTGTTCGACCGAGGTTAAGGCGCTGTCCGACGTCATCGTCACCAGCTCCAGCGCCGAGACGATCCTGCAGCAGATCCCGCTCGACCAGAAGATCATCTTCGGCCCCGACCGTCACCTCGGCGGCTACCTCGCGCGCAAGTTCAACCGCGAGATGCTGCTGTGGCCGGGCGTGTGCATCGTGCACGAGGCGTTCAGCGAGACCGAACTGCTGAAACTGCGCGCCGAGCATCCCAATGCGCCGATCGCCGCGCACCCTGAATGCCCGCCGCACATCGTCGATCATGCGGACTACGTCGGCTCGACCAGTGGCATCCTGCAGTATGCGAAGACCATGCCCGGCGACACGCTGATCGTGGCGACCGAGCCGCACATCATCCACCAGATGCAGCTCTCGATCCCGAACAAGACCTTCATCGGCGCGCCCGGTGCGGACGGCAACTGCAACTGCAACATCTGCCCCTACATGGCGCTCAACAACCTCGAGAAGCTGTACATCGCGCTGCGCGACCTGTCCCCGCGCGTGGAGATCGAGGAACCGCTGCGTCTGGCGGCGAAGAAGAGCCTCGACCGCATGCTGGAGATGGCCAGCGGGACGATCGGCAAGGGCGACCTGGGCGCGCGTTGAGGGCTTCGTCGTCCCGCCTGAAGCGCGATGACCCAACCCTTCGTCATTGCGAGCGAAGCGAAGCAATCCAGGGCGGTGTAAGACTGCTCTGGATTGCTTCGCTGCGC
>NZ_BAAILP010000218.1:0-19943 GCF_054589055.1 Novosphingobium sp. 11B
TCCAGCGTCAGCGATACGCCATTTGGCATCGACGCCTGCAGCCGCACTGACGGTACTAATCCCGCAGACCGGACCGCGATCCCACCAGTGTGTCGCTCCGCAGGCGCCGGAGACGTCTCCACACGGATAAACGCCGACGGATCCGGCAACTGCCCCGTGCTCCGCTGCCCGTTCGCACTCTGGCGCTCCTGATACTTCCTGACCCATTTGCGCAGTTGGTTGGCGTTGACACCATGCTCCAGCGCAAGCCTCGCCACCGATATGCCAGGCTCGAGGCACGCCTCGACCAACCGTACCTTCCCCGCACGACCATAATAGCGCCGGCCGTCACTCGTCACCCTTACAACCTCGAGCCCATAGGAGCCCACCGGTGCCATCTCCATGTGTCCACCTCTTCCTTGGTGGACACATCCTTCACACCGCGTCACTCAACCGAACAGGTGCGCGGAAATTCGCGCTTACGAAAAAGAGACCAACCGGGGCACCGAAGAACTCGAAATTCCGCAACATGGCGGCTTTGCGAGCGACGTAGTCATCGCGGGCGATACCGTAAAGATTATATAGACCGTAGCCAACAGCCCGACGCCGCGACAAATAGGGTTCTGGAACAGGCGATGGCGCGTAAGCATATTCTTCCGACTTCTCGCCTCGTTCGGCATCCTGGATTACTGCCGCGCTCAGTCTTCTCTTCGTCTCTCCAGCGACAACGACAACCTTCCAAGGTTGAAAGTTGGTGCCTGATGGCGCCCGAGAGGCTTTGATGATCAGATCACGTACTTCTGCCATCGATACCGGCGTATCCAGGAACCGGCGGATCGATCGACGACTGGCGACAACGGTCTCCACTGCGATTTGCCGATGGTCCATATTATGATTTTCGCGGTGCGTGGCGCACGAAGACATAAGGGCTCCAATCTGAAGTAGGTATTGTGTCTCTCGACATCGAGCCACCCAAGAACAGGTGATCCCCGGGTGATCGGATGAGGGTAACACGGCCATTTTGTTCGACGAGGACGGGTGGTTCTGACGGCAAGAGCAGTTTCCTGAAAATGGCTGCCCGCCCCGACTGGCAAATGCCCGGAGGATTTTTAGCGACGATGGTGACGAGGAAATAGTGCCCGCGGCGACCTTGCGCCAATCCGGATCCGATGACTATTTAGATGATTATCGACATAATGAAACACTTTGGAATGTGGTTGCTTCATCATGCGCATTGATCCTCGACTTCTCATCGAATTCGCCGCTGTCGCGGAAGAGGCGTCGTTCACAAAAGCGGCCGAACGCCTTCGCATTGCGCAGCCCTGGCTTTCGGCACGCATAAAGAAGCTCGAAACCATGCTTGGCTTTGGGCTCATAGATCGGACCACTCGCCATGTCGCTCTGACGCAACGAGGGCGGACCTTCCTCGAAGCAGCACGCGCCGTCACCATTGCAAGCGAAGCCGCCAACGCACTGGCACAGAACCTTCGCCACCGGGAGCGGGTTGGTTCAAGGCCCCCGTTTGAAAGCAGGGTTGAGCCGGAGTGATCTGAGCGATGCGGAATAGCGTGTTTTTAAAGACTTACTGCCGATAGAAGCGGCGAACCGTGGGCGCGGCCGTCGCCCGAGGATAACCGGTCGATCATCAACGGGATACTTTGGCGGCTCCGCCGCGGAACGCCGTGGCGCGATGTTCCGCCCAAATACGGGAATCGGAATACGATCTACCTTCCGTTTCGGCGCTGCCGAAGCCGGGGGCTGGGAGGGGGTGTCGGTCACGTTGGCCGAGGTCATGACAGCCGTCACTACAGCATCGATAGCACCACCGTTCGCGCCCATGTTTCGGCAGCGGTCGGCAACGGGGTCTCATCAACGAGCTCTTGGCCGATCGCGGGTCGGGTTTACCAGTCACTGTCTCGCTGACGCCCGAGGACGGCCGATCGCATTCCCAGGACCTAGTCGTACCCGACCTTCTCTTTGCAAGGGAACTGGATCACGAATTCGGTGACCGCCTGTGCGGTCTGGGTATTGTCATAGAGGCGTTGGATGGCGGCGAGGTGACCACGGTTAATGATCTGATCCCGGAAAACTGGATCGCTTGGAGTTAGAGTTTTTCGCCGTAATCTCGCCTGGCTGGGAGGAGCGAAGGACGATGAAGGCATCCAGATTCTCAGACGCACAGTAGGCGTTCATTCTGAAGCAGGGCATGGACGGCGTTCCCGTGGCAGACATCTGCCGCAGAGCCGGGATCAGCCAGGCGACCTACTTCAACTGGAAGAAGAAGGACGACGGCATGTTGCCGCCGGACATGCGCCGATTGAAGCAGCTCGAAGACGAGAACGGGAAGCTGCGATCGAAAGACAAGGCACGGCTCGATCCGTGGATCGCCATGGTAGTTGAGACCAAACTTGCGGCATTCGCCGCCGGCGTCGAGGCCGACAAGGATGCCGTTGCCGCGGCGATCTCAACGCCGTGCTCCAACGGTCAGGTCGAGGGCGAGATCAACCGCTTGAAGGCCATCAAGCGGCAAATGTACGGGCGCGCCAAAATCAACCTGCTCAAGGCCAGGCTTATGGCACCCGCATGCTCCGAATTGCACCGAATGTGAGTTGGCCCACCGTTTGCGTGCGGATTGACAGCCAGGAGCAACAATCCAGACTCGCTTATCGCTTTATTTGAAAATCGACCGGAACGGTCAGTTCGACACTATCGGGTTTTTCCTTGGGTATCGCAGGCAGCGGCTGTGCCCGCTGTAGAGTATCCAGCGCGGCTTGATCGAGGTCGCGCGAGCCCGACTTCTGGACGATCTGGGATGATAGCACCATGCCGGCCCGGTTCATGACGAAGCGAACAAGAACGGTCCCTTGGTGGCGAGCCGCGCGCGCGCGCGCTGGATAACGGCGGAACCGCTCCAGGTGCGCCAGTATCTGCCCCTCCCAGTTGGGCTGCGCGTTGTTGGAAACCCGGCTTGCGGGTGTGGGCGCGACGATATTCTTGGGAGCGGTGGTTTCGGGAACCGGTGGACCAGGATCAATCACCTCGACAAGCGGCTCGTGCGTTTCTGTAGCCGACAGGGGTGGCGGGACGAGCCGGATCAGGGGCGTCGGAATCACGATGTCGGGCTTTACAACGGGTCGCGCCTCTTGGCTCTCGACCTGCTGCGGACCAGGGGCGACTTCCCGGACAGGCTCTGCCGGCGCGGCCAGCGGAGCCAGTTCCATGACCGTGAGCGGTCGTGTCGTCGAGACAACCGGCGAGCGAACCGCCTTCCATGTGAACAAGGCTGCGGCTAGCATGAGCGCGAACAGAGATGCCGTGCTCCCGAAACCGGCGAGACGCGTGCGCCAGTCCATCGGTTGCTCACAATAGCGCGCGTAAGTGCACGGCACCTCTTCGAACCGAACGCCTGACGCTGCCGATCCGATCGCGTCGCTCCTTTGCCTGGGTCGATCGGGATAATAGGGCCGGAAGGCAATATGGCCTTCAGAGACAGGCGTTTCGCCATTGTTTGTTTCACGCTGGGCTCTGCGATAGCGTCCCGGCCTCATGGTCGCTCTCCTAGCTCCGGTCGCCGAACGATCCATGATGCCCAGAACAACAGGAATGCCAGGATTGCTCCAGACAAAGGCGGACCCGGCCGGACGTGGAACCAGAACAATCCGAACCCTGCCGCCATGCCCGCGCATGCCGCGATCTTGGCGCGGCGTGGTACCGCGCGCTCCTTGCGCCATGCGCGTAGCCCCGGCCCGAAACGAGGATGATTGAGCAACCAGGCTTCCAGCTGAGGGGACGAGCGTGCAAAACAGGGCAGCGCCAACAAAAGAAAATCAGTCGTGGGAAGCAGCGGCACGAAGATGCCGATGAAGCCAAGGGCAACGAGCATCAAAGCCAGGACGAGCCATCCGGCGCGGGCTGCCCGTCCGCGCCGGAGGAGTTCGTGGTGCGTTGCCTCAGCCAAGACGGGCATCGACATGCGCCTGTACCCGCGCGAAAGCCGCCAGCGCGCCTTCATTGACATCCCCTTCCTGCGCATCGGTCAGGATCACGGCATCAAGGGCGGAGGTGAACGCGCGCCAATGCGCGGCCGGGCCCTCCGTTGCGGGCGCGAGATGCCGCGCACCGTGATCGTCGGACAGCCCCAGCTTCTGCGCTTCCTTGCGGAGCAGCGCTGCCCCCATGTTCGAACCTTCGGCGACGTAAAGCCAGCCCAGCGCGGTTCCCAGGTCAAGCAGCGTGTCGACAGCAAAACTGGGCGCCCCTGATATGGGCGCTGCAACATCAAGATCCTCCATGTCCGCCACGACAAGCGGGAGACGGCAACGCTTCATGAGGTCCGGAAAGGCCACCTGAAGGTGCGGTTGCGCGTAGAGAGCCGCCACGTCCCGGTGGAACAGGTACTGGATGCCCAGAAAGCGCTTGTAACGTTCAAGGCTGGCGAAGGAGAACCCGGACATGATCGAGTGGTCCACACCCTCATGGACACCGCGGGTAAAGGCCTTGAGCCGCTTGGCGCGGCTCTGCTCATCAATGGGATGTTCGGTCGTCGCTACGGTCATGGGCAATTCCCTGCCTGGTTGATTGTCTGATGAGCAGGATACCGGGGCGGCCCTGCTTTTCGCCCCCCTTTCCGATCGTCTCCGATGAGGGTGTGAAGCTCGGATCGGGGGGAAGATGGTTCCGCGCGGGAAGGGCCCGAACATCGGCCTTCTGCCCGATTTCGGAATGGCGCATCGGGAGAGCTAGAACGCACGGCTCAGCCTCACGCTGGCGGTGGTGCGCTTGTAGGAATAGAGCCAGTCGATGTTGCTTTCGACGCGATTGTGCTGGAACACAACCTCAGGCGTCAGCCCGGCGAAAGCGAAACCGGGGAAGCGCGCGATCGCCGTGGCATTGAACTGGTCATCGCTCCGCTTGGCGGCGAAGACGGCGCTATAGGCGCGGTTATCGCGATGCCGGTAGGAACCGAGAAGAAGAAGGCTGGCGCTTTTGCCTAGCGTCCTGCCGATCCCCAAGCGCCCGCCCCATTGCCGGTAGGCGTTGGTGGCCGCCGGAGTGTCCTTCACGGCAAGATCCGGGCCGCCAAACACCGTCCATCCCGGCGCCGGCGTATACCACGCGGTCAGGCTGGTATCGATGAGCGGGCCATCCTGGGAACTGAAACCGCGCTGCCGGTAGCGATAGTCGCGATAATTGCCCTCAAGCCGGAGCAGTACTTTACGGGACAGGGTATGCTGCCACTCGGCATTTGCGCCCCAGGCATCGTAGAGGACGGATGAACCTAACGTCCCAATGTCAAAGGATGGCGACAGCGAGAACGTGTCACGCGCAGACTGATATTGGTAGCCAAGCCGCATGATGAGGCTGGCTTGCGAGTACTCATGTTCACTTGGGTACACATCGCCGAAAAGGAGCGCGCGGGCGCGCAAACCGTGATGGCCCGATATCGGAATGCTGCGGTTGAGCGAGCCTTCGAAACTGATCCCCATGGCCTTTACCGCATCGGGCAACTGCCGGTCGAACAGGCAAGTGCCGTCGCTGGTCGCCAGCAGGCAGGTGTAGCTTTCGGACGATTGATTGAGATTGGTGCTGTAGCTGGGGCCTATGGCGATATTGCCTTGCCAGCCCCGCCGCTGTCTCAACGCCAGGAGAAAGGCGTCTACGGTACGGACCACCCCCGTCGATCTGTCGCCATCGACAACCAGGCGTTCGCGCACCTGCCGGAAGGCGTCCTGCGCTTCACGGTCCTTGCGGTTTTCGAACAAGACCCGCGCCAGTTCTAGTTGGCCCGACATGAGATCGGGGTCGAGCTCCACCAGTGCACGATAATGCCGTTCGGCTTCACCCAGCTTGCGATCCTGGCGCGCAAGCGCGCCCTTGGCGAAAAGCACGAGTTTGGGATCACGATCTGTGTATCCCTCATAGGCCGTCAGAAAACGGCGAGCCTCGCTCCATATGCGGCGCCGGATCGCAATATAGAGGGCCTGTCCCATCTCATCGACATTATCGCCGACCGCGTAAGTCTTGCCGTCGATTTCCAGCGACGTCGGGGGCCCGTCCAGCGCGTCGGCATCTTCGAGAAGCCGGGACTCTGTCTTGCGCTCCTGCCCCTGCAACTCCTGATCAAGGCGCAGCCTGGTATCCTGTTCCGCTGTGCTCTGTGCCAGAACAGGGACCGAAACGCATGGAGCGGCGGCACACAGAAGCGTTGTCAGACCCGTTCGACAACGCGATGCAATGGCAAAATTCAAAATCGGCATGTTAGGCTTCGATCTCTGCGGCGATTTCGCGCAAGAGAGGCCAGAGCCGGGAAAGCCCGGCCCTGACCTCGGTGTTCACAGATGCGCGATCACTGCTTGCCGCCAAAGGCGGTATCGTACTGGCTGCTGCTGAACTCCACGATGCCAGCCAGCGCCTGGGCCGTAGACCCGAAGAACTGGCCGCTCACGATACCGCTGCTGGCGACCGGCACCGTGGCACTGGTGGAAAGGTTGAACGCTTGCGCGTCAACGCCGGTGATCGTCGAGCCCAGGATGTCGGCCGTGCCGATATCGACCTTGTAGTTGGCCGACTGAATCGAGCCGGTCAGCGTGTCGTCGACAAAGTTTGCGGTGAAAGTCCCGCTCAGCTGACCATTCCCGGCATAGTTGCTCACACCGTAGACGTTATAGTTGACCGCCGTCCCGGTGAGCGCATTCACGGCTGCGTTCGTCGAGGCGCCGGTGCCGCCGAAATAGACGGTGTGGTCGCCGGCCGATGCGCTGCCGGTCTGGCTCCATTCGCCGTAGTAAACGTCATAACCATCGACCTTCGAGAAATCGAAACGACCATATTTCGAATGATCGGTGGTGGTGCCGGTCGGGTTGTCTACCGTGGTCACGATGTTGGCTGTCGGCGTAGCCGTCCCCTGCAGACCTTCGAAATCGACGAAAAAAGTGCCGGGCCCGATAGCCGGAACGGAGATTCCGACCTTCCCGATCGTATGAGGCCCAAACGGGACGTTGCTGACGCCGATCTGGACCTTTGCCGAGTCGCTCGTATCGGAAACGATCTGCGCCTGTGCGGTCCCCGCGAGAGCGAAGGAAACGGCCATGGCGCCAACAACGGCTTTGAGATGAACGAATTTCATTCTAGTTCTCCTGCGATCAAAGCACCTGACCATCAGGTGCTCTTGTCCAGGGTCGCCGCCGTCATCCCGTTTGCAGATGGCAGATGCGGTGGCGGCCCTGAATCCCGTGTCAGAACCGTCCTGTCAGGCTCAGTCGTACCGTCCGTCCCGGAGCGGGCAGCATCGAGCGCGAAAGCGGGTCCATGTAATAGCGGTCGTTGAGGTTCGTGCCGGCCAGTTCGGCGCTGAACCGATCGTTGAGGCGAAAGCGCGCATAAGCGTCGAACGTGATGATCTCGCCCCATGTGTAGGGGATGTTGAGCGCGCACCCGCTGACGCACGTCTCGCCAGTGGTCCATTCCTCCAGCGGGTCGGAATTTTTGTAGGCGCTATACCAGGTCAGGCGCCCGCCAACCTCAAGACGTCCCTCGAAGAAGCGTCCACCGACGTTCCAGTTCACGCTGGCCTCCGGCGTGGCCTGGGTCAGCAGGAAGCTGCTGACGAAACCATATTTGACGCAGTTCGGCACACGATAGCCGCGAGCAGTGTCAATTCGCACTGCCACGTCTTCATCGCAGACTTGGTTCTTGGTCATATGACCGGCACTGATATCGGTGAAGAAGCGCCCATTATCGAAGCGCGCCTGCAACTCCAAGCCGGCGATGGTCTGCCTGTCGAGATTGCTGAACAGCAGGTTGCTGGTACGTTCGATAACGTCATGTGTGGTGTTGTGATACCAAGTGAGCTTGACGTCGGCGCGCTGGCCCTCGCCGCGCAGCCCGAAAAGCGGCCGCAGGTCCTGTATGAAAGCGGCTTCCCAGGATTTCATGCGTTCAGGCTTCAAATTCTGGAAGGGATCGATCGACGCGGAAAAGCCGATCGTGCTCTCGAACATGCTGGGCCAGCGCAGCGCCTCGGCATAGCGGACATAGCCGCGGCTGCTGTCGCTGATGTAAACCGTCGCCGATACGCTTGGCACCCAGCCATGCCCGGACTTGCGCTTGGTTTCAGTGATGGAAATCAACTCGTTTACCGGGCTGACCACACATGTCCCGGCAGCATAATTGGTAATCGAGTCCAGATAGCCGTTGATGCAGATGTTGCCGGAGCGGCTATACTTACCCTCCGCATCCGGCAGCCAGTCCGATCCGGCATGAGTTACCTCGAATGCGTACGGATTGGCCGCATAAGCTGCCACCTGCCTCGCGACGGCCCTGTCGATTGCCGCCTGCGAGGCACCGGTGCTGGCCAGTTCGGCCCTGCGCCAGGCTTCGAAGGCCTCGACCCCGAATTCCGACGTCTGGTAACTCGTCGTGCTCTTGAAAGCATAGGACTGAAGGATCGAGCCGCCACTGGCTTCGATCAGTTTGGGCAGGAAATCGTCCTTCGCCCAATAGCCGGTATAGGCGAGGCCCGCATTGAGCTTCAGGAAGCTGACAGGCTTCCATTCGCCGCTCAGATTAATGCGATACTCCTCGCGGCGCCCTTCGCGCGGATAGGCGCGCGAGCCAAAATCCGTGTAGAGCAGGTAATCGTCGTTCGATCGCAGTTTCTCGTGCTGCCAGTTGGCATCCAGTACAAAACTCAGTTTCGATGAGAGGTTGAACTGGTTGCTCGCACTGAAGCCGAAGCGATCGTTACGCGAATTGGCTAGCGCCGTGTTGACGATGATGGGATTGGCCGTCGAGGCCGCATTGGGAAAGCCGCCCGCGCTATAAGTATCGCTGACGGTATCCGTCAGCCAAGCCGTTGCCTTGAAATCGATGAAACGGCTGTCGGGCTGCCATTTATACTCGGCGTTCCAGGCCTGGGCATGCACCTTGCTTTCGGGCCACTGGATATTGCCGAAGGTATAGCCATCGCCCGTCGTCATGATCCGTGAAGGCATGATCTCCCCGAACCGCGACCCAGTATCGCGAAAGCCGATTTGCAACGCCTGGTCGTCGGCGATGTTCCATTTCGCCTTGAGCATCACCGATTCCAGTTCGCTCGATGTGTTCGGCACTTCGTTGCCGGGCTCGTAATGGAGACCCAGCACGCGAACATAGGTAGTCGCGCCCAGAGCAAGGCCTTCCTGCTGGTAATAGTCGGCCTTGTTCGTGCCCGAGAAGTAGTTGCCGCGCTCTCGGAACGCATAAGCGCCGAACAGCTCAAGGTCGCCAATGCGCCCCGCCGCCGCGATCCGGATCGCCCGGTCGCCGGCCGAGAACGCTTCGTTATCGTCTTTGGTCCGCAGGTTCACGCGCAGCGAAGGATCGCCGTAGG
This sequence comes from Novosphingobium sp. 11B, assembly GCF_054589055.1. Taxonomy (NCBI): domain Bacteria; kingdom Pseudomonadati; phylum Pseudomonadota; class Alphaproteobacteria; order Sphingomonadales; family Sphingomonadaceae; genus Novosphingobium; species Novosphingobium sp. 11B. The sequence goes on from NZ_BAAILP010000218.1 coordinate 9,350, forward strand.
GGAAACTGGCCGAGAAACCTGTCGGAAACCCCGGAACGTCGAGATGATTTTGCCCCGTCAGCAGTGTTGGCCAACGCGGGTTGGTCGAGTTGTTGCCGCCTTCCAGCTTCAGTTCGATACCGAAGGTTTCGCCGGACTTCAGGATATCGGCTGCGTCGAGCGTGTTGACGACCACCGCGCCGCCAGTTGATCCGTTGACCCCGCGCGTGGATACCGGCCCCTTGAGAACCTGGATGCCGGAGATCAGGCTGGGATCGATGTAGCTGCGGTTCCCCGCGCCGTTATAGCCCTTCCAGACCGTCAGCGCCTGCTCGGTGCCATCGATGATGACCGGGACCCGTCCTGGCCCCTGAATCCCGCGAATGCTGGGATCGAGCGCGCCGCCATTGCGCGCGTCGCCACTGAACACGTTGACCATGCCCTTGAGCACGTCCGCCGTGTTGGTGCCGCGATAACGCTCCACCTCTTCGCGGCTTGCGAAAGTGGAGGACACATCTCGGTCGTAAATCTCGTCCTTGCGTCGCTCGTCGCGCTGGGCGCCGGTTTCCTGTGCGGCGACGGCAACATCGCCCGTGCCTTCGACCCGTAGAGGACCCAGGACAACCGTCTCGCCCTGCCCTTGGTCGGGCTCCGACACCGCAATGCGGCGCAAGGACACGATCCTGCCGTCGATGCGCGCTGCAAAGCCCGTCGAAGCCAGGAGCCTGTTCAGCGCCTGCGAGGCGCTCATGGTGCCGCGCACCGCAGGTGCCGAGATCCCGCGCACCTGATCCGCGTCCATACTGACCTGAAGCCCGGACTGGCGACCAAAATCCGCCAGGGCATCGACCAGCGATTGCGCTGCAATGTCGAAGTTGCGAGGCGTCTGCACACGTGCTTCCTGCACTTGCGCATGCGTCGGTGTATTCAGTCCTGCGGCGGCCCCTGAAGCCAATAGCGCGCTCGTCCAGATCCGCCGATTTACAAACCCTTGGAAAATACCCCCCGAACCCACCTCGTGCATTCCTTCCGTCTAAATCGTACGCTCAACCTGAACCGCTATTGCGACGCAGTTGCACTTCTTAAACGTGCCAGCTGAAACGGATTCCGGAAAAAAATGGGAGGGGGCACAAAAAACTTAGTCGGTGACAATGCGTACCCAGGGCGAAGCATTGATGACTCGCACGTCATGCGCCCGTGTCAGGGCTTCAAGCGCCTGGTCGGGATGGCTTAGATCGTAAATGCCGCTTACGCGGCGCTCGGCGAGCGCCGCTCCCCGAACGACGATATAGCCCTTGTACCATGGACGGATGCGGTCGATCACGTCTGCGATCGACTGGTCGTCGACGATCGCAATGCCCTCGCGCCAGACGGCCACTCGGTCAGGACGGATCGCACCGCGCACGGCCCTGCCCGCCGCGTCAGTCGTTAGCGACTGTCCCGCTGTCAAAAACATCCTATCGGGGGTTATGTCTTCTGGTAGGATCACTGCGACCTTGCCGCGCGCAACACCCACATCCGCGCCACGCTGGGTCTTTCGAACGGAAAAGGCAGTACCCAGAACGGTGATAGAACTGGCACCGGCCTTGATCCTGAACGGACGCGCCGTGTCGCGCGCGACATCGAACCAGGCCTCTCCGCGCAGCAGGCTTAAGTTGCGGCCATTTGCGCCATTGACAAAGGCAATGGCCGAATCCGGCGCCAGATGGACTTTGCTTCCATCCTCCAGCGTCACGAGACGGACTTGACCAGTCCCGGTCGTCTCGTCCGCGTGAAGCTGAAGCCAGAGACCAGGCGCGATCGCCCAGCCTAAAGCGAGGGCGATCGCGGTGAATGCCAGCGTGTTCCTGCTCCGCAACGTCGCGCGCGCCAAGGATGGCGGTATCCAGGTCCGCTTTTTTCGCGATGGTCCAGCAGCGGTCATCAGGAGGGAGACCCGCGTGGTTTCTTCCCACGCGGCAAGATGGGCCGGACTCGAGTTCAGCCAGTCTATGAAAGACAGGCGCAGCCCATCATCTTCGGGATGGTCGTCAAGTTTCACCAGCCACGCGGTGGCCTGGCGGCTGAGATCGACCCGCTCTGGCTCCACCTCCTCGTTCCCGCTCATCGCCTTGTCCTGTGGTGCGCCGCCGAGCGGCACATGCTTGTCGTTGCTCTACGCATTAAACGAACGGCACTCCTGAAATTCCGGAACTTTCTGCAAACGAGGTCAGTGCCTGCGCTTCAACGCCTTTTTGCAGAACTCGACGGCATCGATCACCAGTTCGGATGCGACACTTTTGGAGATGCCTAGTTCGACGGCGATTTCGATCAACTTCATACCGTCGAAGCGGTGCATCTCGAAAGCCCGGCGCGTCCGTGCCGGCAATCTCTCCATGGCTAAGCGAAGCCGTTCCAGTTCGTCCTTTGCCTCCAAGACAGCCTGCTGCGATGGCTCATCGCTCGGTACAAAGCCTGCCAGCCCTCCCCCATCGGGTATGAAGAGCCGGTTCGCCCGTCCCTGTTGGCGCTGCCTGTCGAGAGCGAGGTTCCCCACGATCCGAACGAGATAACCATGAGGTTCCTCAAGCTGGCGCGCGCCTGCAACTGCGCGGAAGCGCAACCAGGCCTCCTGCATCACATCCTCTGCTTCGCTAGAATCCCCGGTTATCCTCGTGGCGTAACGAAGAAGCTCCGCCTTTGCCGCGAGAAATACCTGAAGGGTATCCACTTTAGACACCCGATGTCGCGCCCCCGCCAACTCTAATGATGAGATGCTCAGTAGCACTTAGGAATTTGCGAACCAATCGCAAAAACGTTCATGAGTACGAAGATTCTTTCCTAGCGATCCATACGAAATTGGCGCCAAGCCCGACCGACGGCATGTGGGGCGCGTTGCTGCCATCCTGCCATCGACCCGTCCTTGCCGCTCAAAGTCTGACGTGGTCCCGCCTTCTTGGACAGTTTGACGGCTGAGTTAAGCTAATCCCATTTGTCGTTCATGCCGCCATTTTGGTTATGAGATGATGGGGGGCATGCCCCCCATCACCTGATTGCGCGATCCGCCCATAGGCCTCTGCCGGGGTTTGTCCGGCCAGACCCGAGTGCGGCCTCAAGGTGTTGTAAAAGGTAATCCACCGGGCAAGACCAGATCCGGTTTCGAAAGCATGGAGATAGGCACACTCGTACTTCAGGGATCGCCAGAGGCGCTCGATGAAGACGTTGTCCATCCAACGCCCCCGACCATCCATGCTGATGCGAACCTCGGCCTCGCGCAGTACGCTGGTAAAGGCCTGCGATGTAAACTGGACGCCAAGAACCGGCTGAATTTGGCATGATTTTGACGTGACGGCGCGGGAGGGTCCGGTGGGCCTCTGTTTTATCCTCCTGATCTTCTGATTTTCGGGTGTTGGACAGCCTGAAGGCCGGTTTTCGGCGTCACGCGGGCGCAGTTCGCCCCTCAAGCCAGGCGAGGCGTTGGAAATTATAGACGAGGTTCGCCATTCCGATTTTGATGCGGGCGCGGGCGATGCCGATGGGGCGCACGACAAGCCCCATGCGGTGTTTCTGGCCGGCGAACACGTGCTCGACTGCTGAGCGCACGGCGGAGCGCTTCGCATTGGCCTTGGCGATGCGCTCGGGCATCGGCCGGCGTGGCGGCTTCTTCTGATGGATGTGGCTGGTGAACATGCCCTTGGCGAGGAAGGCCTCGTTCTTCTTGGACCGGTAGGCGGTGTCGGCCCACACGCCCGAGCCGGTGTTGTCCTTGCTGACCACCTCGGGCAGCCGCGCGCCGTCGTGGGCATTGGCGGCGCTCGCGCCCCAGGTGCGGATGAGGCCATGAGCTCAGTCGATGCCGATGTGATTCTTGTAACCGAACATCGGGATAGCGAGGTCGACTGGCTTCGCCGCCTTGGGATCGGCGCCCTCCTTCACCTTTGCCTTGGTGTACTTAACGCTCCAGCGTGCATCGCGATCCTTCTGCCTGATCTGGGCCGATTTACAGCCCTCGGGCACTCGGCCCTCCTTGATCGCCGTCTTCTCGGCCTCGGTGTTCCTCTGCTTGGGTGCCGGCACGACCGTGGCATCGATGATCTGCCCACCCATGGCGAGATAGCCCCGCTCGGTGAGCGCGGCATCGAAGCGAGCGAACAGCCTGTCGATCGCCTTGGCCTTGACCAGCCTCTCGCGGAACAACCACACCGTCGTTGCGTCCGGCACCGTGCCGTCGAGCCCGAGCCCTAGGAAGCGCTCGAACGACAAGCGATCCTTAATCTGGAACTCGGTGGCCTCGTCAGACAGCGAGTAGAGCGCCTGCAGCGAGGATCTTGAACATGAGGACCGGATCAAACGGCGGCCTGCCACCCTTGCCGCGGACACTTCGCCGCAGCGCTGCTACCAACGGGCCGCGGAAAGCCTCGAAGTCGACGACAGCCGCAAGCCGTTCAAGCGGATCACCTGCCGCGCTCAACGCCTCGTATCGGTCCGAAAGATCGAAGAAACTCGGCTGTCCCGCCATCATCGCCTCCACCCTCGTGCAAAGGCAGTGAATCACCTCAAGCCGCTAGGCGCCAGCGGTTTTTCGAGGCGTCCGGCTCTCTCCCGATACGCACGTCTTCGGCTCGCCCTAGCCATTCTAACGACTTGAGTTAATTTGAATGCGCTGCAACATATCCCCGCGCGACGTGACGATCGGGCTTGACCCACGCACGGCCGCGTAACGGGAAATGGGATGTGGAAGCGATGCAGCACGAAGAGACAGCCGATCTGCCTTACCTGCGCAAGGTCGTGGGCGCCTCGATGGCGGGAACCGTGGTCGAATGGTACGAATTCTTCCTGTACGGAACCGCAGCCACGCTTATTTTCGGCAAACTGTTCTTCCCGGCCACCGGCAATGATCTGGACGGCGTAATCGCGGCCTTCGCCACTTATGCGGTCGGCTTCATCGCACGCCCCCTCGGCGGCATCGTGTTCGGTCACATCGGCGACAGGATCGGGCGCAAATCGCTGCTTCAGTTCAGCCTGATGCTGATCGGCTGCTCAACATTCTTGATGGGTTGCCTCCCCACGTTCGGCGCGATCGGTTATTGGGCGCCCGTGCTGCTAGTCGTGCTGCGCTTCGTCCAAGGCTTTGCACTTGGCGGGGAGTGGGGCGGCGCGGTCCTGCTGGTGGCAGAGCACAGCCCCAATCATAGCCGCGCCTTCTGGGGCAGTTTCCCCCAGGCTGGCGTGCCCTTGGGCAACCTGCTGGCAACGATCGTTCTGCTGGTGCTGTCGGCGACATTGTCCGACGCACAGTTCCTGTCTTGGGGCTGGCGCTTCGGCTTCTGGCTCTCGGCCGTGATTGTCGGGATCGGGTATTACATTCGAACCCAAGTCTCCGATTCCCCGATCTTCGAAGCCGCCAAGGCCGAAGCCGAGGATCGGGCGCACCAGGGTTACGGGCTGGTCGAAGTGTTCCGGCGCTACCCGCGCGGCGTCTTTACCGCGATGGGCCTGCGGGTAGGCGAGAACATCCTGTACTACATGGTCGTCACGTTCTCGATCACGTATCTGGCGCATATCGGCGTCGATACGACCAAGATCCTGACTCTGCTGTTCTGCGCCCATATCCTCCATGTCGTTCTGATCCCGCTGTTCGGCGCGATGGCCGACCGGATCGGGCGCAAGCCAGTGTACCTGCTGGGCGCAACGCTCACGATGGCATGGCCCTTCATCGCATTTCCGATGTTCGGCAATGCCAGTACGGCCATCGTGCTGGGAGGGATTTTCCTGGGCATGTTCGTCCATGCCCTGATGTACGCACCGCAGCCCGCGATCATGGCCGAGATGTTCCCGACCCGGATGCGGTATTCCGGAGTCTCCCTCGGATATCAGGTAACCGCGATCTTCGCCGGGTCCTGGGCTCCCTTGATCGGCACCAGCCTGCTGCGTGAATATGACGACTGGCTTCCCATCGCGTTCTATGTCGCGGGAGCCGGAGCGATCAGCCTGATCTCCGCGCTCGTCATGACCGAAAGCAAGGGCGTGTCGCTGCTGGCCATCGACCGCGAAGACGAGCGCCGTCTGGGGACGACTTCAGGCTGATTCCGGCGCCCGGACGGCAGGAAACCAGCCGAAGCCAAGCGCCGCAAAGAGCATCACCGTAGGCGCGACCAGAGCGGCCGGACGAATGGGCTCGACGGGAGATTTGCTCAGTTCCATCGTCAGATAGGCGAGCCAGAAGCACGTCGGCAGCGAACGTGTCAGCACGAACCGCCGCAACAGCGCAAGCGTCCCGGCGAGCCACGTCCCGACGAGCACCGCCAGCCCCAGATATCCTGTCTCCACGATGGTCTGTATATAACTGTTATGGAAGGAAAAGGCGGTTCCTTCCTGGCGAATGTCGAAATGTCGCCAGAGCCCGACCGCATCCGGGTTCGTCGGGGTCCAGAAACCGAAGTAGCCGGTCCCGAGCCAGGGACGTTCGGCTATGATGAACTGGGCACGATACCACAGGTAACCCCGCCCGGTGAGCCCGGCATCCTTCGACGACAACTGCTGCACTATTTCCAACAACTGCTCGAAGAAGACGGCGCCCAGGCACAAGCCTGCAACCAGCACAGCGGCAGCACGCGCCTTGAAAGCCAACGATCGCATGCGCAATGCCAGAAGCAGCACCAGTAATGCGCCGCTCAATGCCAGCGAGGCCACGGCACCGGCAGATCGCGCCTGCTCGGTCGCGAGGATGCAAACCACGGCTATGCCTGCAAGACCGGCCGCCCATCCGAATGCCCGCCTCTCCAGGCTTGCCGCGAGCATGGCCACCGCCAGAAGCGCCCCCGTGGCGGCGCTGTCGGCGAAGTAGTTCTTCGCTTCTCCGCCAAGGCCGAACAGTGCCGGAGCCCCGGTCACGCCGTCCGGCCGCGTATGTCCGACAAGAAACGAAATCACGGTATAGCCCGCAAAGGCGCAGAAAAGCCCTGCCAGCACCGCCCTCGGGCGAACAGCCTGCGACAACAGCAGGCCTGCGAACGCGGTCACCGCCATCTGCACCGCCGCTCTGCCCGTCACCAGAGGCTGAACCGCCCATGCGATCGAGACCAGCGCGACGATGGGATAGGCCAGTTGCCATCGGCATCGCAGCAGGGCTTCGCGGCATTGATCGATCCTCAGCGCGGCATACAGGCACATCAGCGCCAACCCCGCCGCCGCACCCGCCGTGCCCAGATTGGCGGGTATACGCGCCAGCACGATGAGTATGCCTCGACGCAAGGAGCCGGCGATCCCGGCTGATTTACTCGATCAACTCTTGGCCGGCAGCGATGCGGCCAGTGCGCTCCAGCAGGGCGGCCTGCTGGATTCATTGAAGAAGGCGCTGGCCGAACGGGCGCTCAACGCCGAGATGGATTACCACCTTGGCGATGCCTCGCAGGTCGGGAACAGCCGCAATGGCTATGGCCGCAAGACGGTGGTGACGGACACCGGCAAGATCGAGATCGAGGTGCCGCGCGATCGTCAGGCCAGCTTTGATCCGCAATTGATCGCCAAGTACCAGCGCCGGTTTCCGGGCTTCGACGACAAGATCGTCTCGATGTATGCGCGCGGCATGAGCACACGGGAGATCGTCGGGCACTTGCGCGATCTGTACGGTATCGACGTCTCGCCGGACCTGATCTCGACGGTGACCGACGCCGTGCTCGAAGAGGTCGCCGCCTGGCAGGCCCGACCGCTCGATCCGGCCTATCCGCTGGTTTTCTTCGACGCGATCCGGGTCAAGATCCGTGACGAAGGTCTGGTCCGCAACAAGGCTATCCACATCGCGCTAGGCGTGCGTGCCGATGGCGGCAAGGTCGTCCTGGGCCTGTGGATCGAGCAGAACGAGGGCGCCAAATTCTGGCTGCGGGTGATGAACGAGCTGAGGAACCGCGGTGTTGAGGACATCATGCTGGCCGTCGTAGACGGCCTGAAGGGCTTTCCAGAGGCCATCACCGCCGTGTTCCCAGAGACGATCGTCCAGACCTGTTGGTGTGGACGGCCTCCCAACGGCATCACGATGTGCCACGATGAGGTTGTTGAAGACCACATGAGGGAGACTGTCCGTGGAGAAGCTTATCCGTATTGGGATCGACACGTCAAAGCACGTTTTTCAACTTCACGGGGTCGACACGGCCGAGAAGCCGGTACTGCGCAAGCAGTTCCGGCGAGCGGACATGATGATGTTCTTCGAGAAATTGTCGCCGACCAGCGTCGCGCTTGAGGCCTGCGGTGCATCTCACCATCTTGCGCGGTTGCTGACCTCTTATGGGCATGAGGTAAAACTGATCGCCCCTCAACTGGTCAAACCCTACGTGAAGCGCGGGAAGAACGATGCAGCGGACGCAGAAGCCATCTGTGAAGCGATGAGCCGTCCCTCGATGAGGTTCGTGCCGATTAAGACACCAGAACAGCAGGCGGGATTGATGCTGGTCGGTGTTCGAGAGCGTCTCATCCAGATGCGGACTCAAGTGGCAAATTCCATCCGGGGTTATGCGGCCGAGTTTGGTCTTATCGCCGCCAAAGGCAAATGCAGGATCGAGCAGCTTCTTGACCGTCTTGCTACCGATCGCTCTATCCCCGCACTTGCCCGGACATTGTTTGCGACGCAGGGAAAGATCTTCCGGCAGCTTGAAGAAGAGATCACCGAAACGGAGGCGCAACTTGCACAGTGGCACCGTGCCGATGAGCGTGCGCGCCGCTTGGCTGAGATACCAGGCGTTGGCCTGATCGGCGCATCGCTTCTCACAATGAAAACGCCAGCACCCGAGCTGTTCGAATCCGGCCGACAGTTCGCGGCGTGGATGGGACTCACACCGAAGGATCATTCGACCGGCGGCAAAACCAGGACAGGCAAAATCACCCGTGCTGGGGACGAGGCCCTAAGAAGCGTGCTCGTAGCAGGCGCCACAGCATTGTTACGGCATGTTCGCGTTGGACGCGGCAAGCATGCGACCCCCTGGCTCTTGGACCTGCTGAAGCGGAAGCCGCCTAAGCTGGTCGCCGTGGCCCTCGCCAACAAGATTGCTCGCATCGCGTGGAAACTGATGGTATCGGGAGAGCGCTACAAGGCATACAGTGTTGCGCGGCGATCTGGACGAGAAACGCATTGCCTCGCCTGAAATGCTCCCGGCAAACCTGCCGTTGCCTCATCTAAACTGCTCCCGGCATTGGCCGGGAGGGAACGATGCGGAAGGTGAGCATGGCGACGCGCAGGGAATTGATTGAAGCAGTCGGCGAGCGGTATCGCTCGGCCGATCGCGCGAGCAAGGGCAAGGTTCTCGACGAATTCGTCGCGATCACAGGTTTCCACCGGAAGCATGCAATGAGACTATTGCGGGCGGAGCCGTTGATCAGGGAAACGACGCGACCCGAGCGGAGAATTTACAACGAGGCGGTGCGCGGAGCGTTGCTCGTATTGTGGGAGGCCAGCAACCGCCTGTGCGGCAAGCGACTTCGGCCGCTTATCCCGATTCTGATCGAGGCGATGGAGGGCCATGGCCATCTTGATCTCGATCCGGCGATCAAAGGAAGCTTGTTGCAGATGAGCCCGGCCACGATTGACCGTGTTTTACAGACCGCGAAAGGGAACAGCCATAAGGTCCGGCGTCGCGGCGTGGCGGGATCTGAACTTAGGCGCAGTGTTCCGATCCGAACATTCAGCGATTGGGGAGATCCGGCGCCGGGACATATGGAGGCCGACCTTGTTTCTCATAGCGGTCCGGTGGCGAAAGGGAGTTGGACTTGGACGCTGACGTTGACGGATATCGCGACAGGCTGGACCGAATGCGCACCGTTGCTGGTGCGCGAGCAAACGTTGTTGGTGGAGGTACTCAAGGAGCTGCGCAAGCTGATGCCGTTCCCGTTGCTGGGATTTGATTCCGACAATGACAGCGTGTTCATCAATGAAACCGTGCGCGATTACTGCGCGACGACGGAAATCGCGTTTACCCGCTGCCGCCCCTATCGCAAGAACGATCAGGCCTGGGTCGAGCAGAAGAACGGTTCGGTTGTACGCCGTCTGGTGGGCTATCGCCGGTTCGAGGGACTGGAAGCAGCTGGGTTGCTCGCCGAATTGTATGCGGCGGCGCGCCTGTTCGTGAACTTCTTCCAGCCCTCATTCAAGTTGGCGGAGAAGCGCCGCGACGGCGCCAAAGTCCACAAGCGCTATCACGCTCCCGCGACACCGTTCCAGCGTTTGATGGATGACCCGCGGACCAGCGAGCAGACACGCGAACGGCTACGGGACCTCGCCGCCAGACTGGATCCGGTTCGACTGCTGCGAGACATCCGCACCGCGCAGCAGAAACTGGTGGTCCTGGCCGACGCCGTCGTCTTGGCAGATCCCACCGAAACCTCCCCCCCACCGCTGGGGGCGTTCCTCTCGAGCCTGAAAGTTTTATGGCACAATGGTGAGGCGCGGCCCACGGCGGTTGATAAAGCGCCGCGCAAGCGAGAACGGCGTCGACCGGATCCACTGCTTCAGGTTACCGACCAGTTAACCTGTTTTATTCACGGAGGCGGGTGATAGGGTTGGCGGGAGTGGCGTAAGCGATTGCTTTGCAGTAGGAAAATGGGTGTCTAGACCAGTCCTGCAGCGAGGCAATTTATGCCACGGACC
>NZ_BAAILP010000219.1:0-8231 GCF_054589055.1 Novosphingobium sp. 11B
GCGCGCTGCTCCTGATCCGCTAATGCGAAATGGTGCCGCTTCCAAAGTCCAGAGGCAGCTTCCGTGAGCGGGCTACCAATGGCGAGGTTTGAGGAACGTCTGAATATGTCGGCATCTGCCGGGATAACAGACCGTCAGCAGCTGGGGATCAAAAATTGGCTGCTGAGAGTCTTAAATGGGTCGTAGCCCGATGGTTCTGTGACCTCACAGCAAAGGTCTTCAGCGGCCACATTTGCGGCCTCGTTCACTCCGCTGGTGAGGATGTCAGTTTCGTCTGCTCGTTGGCCTGGTGCCAAGCTGATCGAGCGCATCGGGATTGTCGCGCCCCCATGCATAAAGCAACTCGACTGGTTCAACGAAACGTGTGCCCAGCGCGGTCAGGCGGTATTCGACCGCCGGCGGAATATCGCTTTGAACATGTCGACTGATCAAGCCGATTTCTTCCATATCGCGCAGAGTCTGCGTCAGCATCTTCTTGGAAATGCCGGGAAGGCTTCTCTGCAAGGCACCAGTGCGGCAAGCGCCACCATGGCGCTCATGCAAAGTGTGCAGCACCATACTGGTCCATTTGGTTGCGAAAAGCGACAGGACCCGGCGCGGGGCGCAGTCTTCGCGCCATTCTTCTTCAGCGGTTCCGGGGAGTATGACCGGTTACCTTTTGGTGCCTAGTGGCCTATTTGGTGCCGTCTAGAACCAAACGCGGATCGTGCCTAGTTGAGTTGCTCTTGAACGAGACGAAGGCGATGATCATGGCGAAGACCGCGTTGGTAGTTGGCGCTAGCGGCATAGTGGGAAGCGCAACGGCGGCATTGTTGCTCGAGCGGGGCTGGACGGTTTATGGGCTGTCCCGGCGCCCGGTCGAGCAGCGCGGCGTAATGCCCGTCCTCGCCGACCTGCGGGATGCGCAGGCTACCTCGGCGGCTCTCGCGCAGATCGACCCAGAGGCTGTCTTCATCTCCACGTGGTTACGTCAGGACAGCGAGGCAGAAAACATCCGAGTGAATGGCGCTATGGTTCGGAACCTGCTCTCCGGCTTGCCGAAGGCTTCAGGCTCCCGCCACGTCGCGCTGGTCACCGGGCTCAAACATTACCTCGGGCCCTTCGAGGCATACGGGCAAGGGACCTTGCCTCAGACGCCCTTCCGCGAGGAGCAGGGTCGGCTCGATGTAGAGAACTTCTACTATGCTCAGGAAGATGAACTGTTCGCGGCGGCGCAGCGAGATGGTTTTACCTGGAGCGTTCATCGCCCCCATACGGTCATCGGCAAGGCGGTTGGCAACGCCATGAACATGGGAACGACCTTGGCGGTCTACGCTTCCCTGTGCCGAGACACCGGACGGCCATTCACCTTCCCCGGGTCGGCCGCACAATGGAATGGCTTGACCGACATGACTGACGCCGGGCAGCTGGCGCGGCATTTGCTATGGGCGACGGAGACCGAAGCTGCCCATAACGAAGACTTTAACGTAGTCGATGGCGATGTATTCCGTTGGCAGTGGATGTGGAGCCGGATAGCAGACTGGTTCGGCATCGAGGCAGAGCCCTTTGATGGAACGATCCGCCCATTGGAAGAGCAGATGGCGGATGATGCTGGTAACTGGCGGGTGATAGCGGAGCGTGAAGGTCTGACTGAGCCGGATTTGTCGCGTCTCGCATCTCCCTGGCACACCGATGCTGATCTTGGCCGACCGATCGAGGTCGTTACGGACATGTCAAAGAGCCGGCGGCTCGGTTTTACGGCATATCAATCGACCGAAGAGGCCTTTTACGCTCTATTCGAAAGGCTCCGCTCGGATCGTCTCATCCCGTAATGCTGGCCATGTGGGAGGGATGAGCGGACAGTCCGCACCTGAGGAACCAAAATCGCTGGCGTAGCGGCAACAAAGGGTCGAGATAAGCAGGCTGCAGCTGAGATGAGGCGCTATTAATCTCCGCTACTCTGCTACCCGCCAGCTGCGACCAGGTCCGGCCGTTCGTGAATGAGCCGACGAAGGTGCTCGAACTACTATTCAGCCCCGCCCCGGATCAACCACAAATGGCCCGGGTGGGCGGCAGCGCGGGTGCGAGGGCATATTGCAGCCTTGGGAATAATGCTGCACTTCCGCAACCGGGTGGCAAATAAGCGGCGAGCCGAGGAGAGCACAAATGACCGCACCACGTGAGAGCAAGACCGCCATTGGGGATCACCAGCTTCATCCCGACACCCTGATGCTGAACTACGGCTACGACCCGTCATTGTCCGAAGGTGCAGTCAAGCCACCGGTATTCCTGACGTCCACTTTCGTCTTCCCGACCGCTGAGGAAGGCCGGGACTTTTTCGACTATGTTGCCGGTCGCAAGGAGCCGCCGCCGGGCGAAGGTCGCGGACTGGTCTACTCGCGCTTCAACCACCCCAACAGCGAGATCGTCGAGGATCGCCTGGCGGTCTACGAGGGCGCCGAAGCGGGCGTGGTCTTCTCATCGGGAATGGGCGCGATCACCACCAGCATTCTGGCGTTCGCCAGACCAGGCGACGTCATACTACATTCGCAGCCTCTCTACGGCGGGACCGAGACTCTTCTGACCCGAACCTTCGCCAATCTGGGCATCGGCGCTGTCGGCTTTGCCGATGGCCTCGATGAAAGCGAAATCGTCAGCGCGGCACGTAGAGCCGCCGCCTTGGGGCGCTTGTCGGTGATACTCATCGAAACACCTGCCAATCCCACGAACAGCCTGGTCGATATCGCCCTTCTCGCACGGGTCCGCGATCTCATCGCGCTGGAGCAGGGGCATCGCCCGCATCTCATGTGCGACAACACCCTGCTCGGCCCGATCTTCCAGCAGCCTCTGCGGCACGGCGCCGATATTTCGCTCTATTCGCTGACCAAGTATGTCGGCGGCCATTCGGATCTGGTCGCAGGAGCCGCGCTGGGATCGGCTGCCATCATGCGGGAAGTCCGGCTACTGCGCAGCGCAATTGGCACGCAGCTGGATCCGCACAGCAGCTGGATGCTTAGTCGTTCGCTCGAGACACTCGGCCTGCGGATGGAACGCGCGAACGCGAATGCTGCCGTGGCCGCCGCTTTTCTGCGCGACCACCCCAAGGTCGAAGCCGTGGCCTATCCCCCGTTTCATGCCGAGGGCTCACCGCAGGCGAACGTCTTTGCGGCGCAGTGCGAAGGAGCGGGATCGACTTTCGCCTTCGACATCGCGGGAGGGCAGCCGGCGGCGTTCCGGTTCCTCAACGCCCTGCAGATCTTCAAGCTCGCGGTCAGCCTGGGAGGCACGGAATCGCTGGCGAGCCACCCGGCCACAACCACCCATTCCGGCGTACCCGTGGAAATCCGGGACCGGATCGGCGTCCTGCAGTCCACGGTCCGCCTGTCCATCGGAATCGAGAACGAAAGCGATATCGTCGCGGATCTGTCTCAGGCACTCGACCAGGCCTGAATATCGACCCGGCTGGTTCATAATTTCACTCAAATCAGGGAAGGAAGGGCACATGACGGACTTCGTCAAAGTGACCAACGACCGCCACGTTCTGGAAATCGAGATCGACCGCCCCGGGAAGAAGAACGCGCTGACCGGCGCCATGTACCGGATCATGACGAGCGCCCTCGCCGACGCCTCTCACCGAAGCGATGTTCGCGCGGTGCTCATCCATGGTACGGGCGGCGCGTTCTGTGCCGGGAACGACCTGGCCGATTTCGTATCCGGCCCGGAAGGCGCCGCCGCCGCCTTCGATTTCATCCGGGCGATAGCCATGTTCCAGAAGCCGATCGTCGCTGCGGTCCAAGGCCTTGCCGTGGGCGTCGGAACGACCCTGCTGTTCCATTGCGATCTCGTTTACGCAGCCCCGGACGCCCGGTTCGTCATGCCGTTCGTCAACCTCGGGATCGTCCCGGAAGCGGGATCAAGCCTGCTGGCGCCCGCTACGCTTGGGTATGCCAAGGCGGCATCGATGCTGCTGCTGGGTGAGCCGATGGATGCGCAAGGCGCGGACATGGCGGGCTTGATCACCGGTATCGTTCCGGGCGATGGGCTTCTCGACCATGCGAGGAGCAAGGCTCGGTTTTTGACCATCAAGCCGCCGGAGTCCCTTCTTGCAACGCGGCGTCTTATGAAAGGCGATCAGGCCGCTGTAGCTGCACGCATCGAGGAGGAAGCAGGCCTTTTCCGCAGTGCGATGCAATCGCCCGAGGCCCAGGAAGCCTTCGCTGCGTTCTTCGAGAAGCGCCAACCTGTCTTCGTTTCGCGAGGCTGAAACTTGCCCCTTGCCCCTGGTACCCACCGCGCTTCTCGCTTGCGACACTCCGCTCTATCAGCTTGGGCTTGAAGCCGTGGATATCGGCTGCTTCATGGAGGCGGATCCGGGACGAGCGCACATACGGTCGGCTGGTGAGAAAGCTGGACGACTGCCCCTGCCGCTCGCGCCGCTCGCGCCGCTATGCCGCTGTGCCGCTGTGCCGCTGCCATCCCGGCCGCAGGGCGTTCTGCCGCGTTCAAGGCATTCATCGATCTCGCACGCCAGTTTGCGGCCGCCAGAACGGGGACGCCACGCGGTGCGTTTCAACCGAAGCCTGTGGGCGCTCGACCACGCGCCCCACACAATCCAGAAGGAAGATCCTGATGCTCGACGGCCCCCGCCTCGCCCCGTTCTCCGGCAATGCCCCCGATGCTCTGGTAGTCCTCCTCCATGGCTATGGCTCCAACGGCGAGGACCTCATTTCGCTTGCAAGCATGATTCAGCCCGCCTTGCCGAATGCCGCCTTCGTGGCGCCGAATGCACCCTCGCAAATCCCCCACATAGCGGCCGCTTACCAGTGGTGGCCGATCGAGACCTTCTCGATGGCAGAACGTGCCGCCGGTGCGGCCGCTGCGGCGCCGATGCTCGATGCCTTCCTTACTGCTGAGCTCGAAGCTGCCGGGCTGCCCGGCAACCGCCTGCTGCTTGTCGGGTTCAGCCAGGGCACGATGATGGCGCTCCACGTGGGATTGCGCCGGACCGAAACTGTCGCCGGAATCGTCGGCATCTCGGGCATGCTGGTCGCGCCGGATCATCTGCAGGCAGATATCCGTAGCCGCCCGCCAGTCCTGCTGATCCACGGCACCGAAGACGAGGTGGTGCCGTTCCGTTCGATGGATCTTGCCAACACCACACTCACGGCAGCCGGCGTGGGTGTGGAGATGCACGTCTCGCCGGGGCTGGGCCACAGCGTCGGGCAGGATGGCCTCGAGGCAGCGGCGGCATTCGCCCGGACGGTCATCGGCTAGACCGCGCAATCCGACCTCACAGCGCACCTCTGCCCTCGAACGGCGGCAGATTTCATGTGCCCGCTATGACATCCAACTCGTCAAGAACATCCTGCGACAGGCGCAGCCTTTCGGCCGCCAGGTTTTCCGTCAGATGCGCGACGCTCGAGGTGCCGGGGATCAGGAGCAGGTTGGGCGAACGTGCCAGCAACCACGCCAGCGCAACCTGCAACGGGCTGGCTTCGAGCCGCGCCGCGGTCCGGGACAGCGCATCCGACTGGATCGGGCTGAACCCGCCCAGCGGGAAGAACGGGACGTAAGCGATCCCCTGGGCGGCCAAATCTTCCACCAGCGCGTCGTCGGCACGGTGAACGAGATTGTACTGGTTCTGCACACAGACCACCGGCGCGATCTTCTGCGCCTCGGCTACTTGCTCAAGGGTGACGTTGCTAAGGCCAAGATGCCGGATCAGCCCCTGCTCGCGCAATTGCGCAAGCGTGGAGAACTGTGCTTCGAGCGATCCTTCGCTCGGCGCGTGGACATCGCCCATCAGCCTCAGGTTGACGACATCGAGCTGCTCCAGTCCCAGATTGCGCAGGTTGTCGTGCACCGCCTGCGTCAGTTCGGCGGGGCTCTGCGCCGGTAGCCACGAGGCATCGTCGCCGCGAACTGCGCCCACCTTGGTCACGATGACCAGATCATCGGTATAGGGATGCAGGGCCTCGCGGATGATCTGGTTGGTGGCATGCGGTCCGTAGAAGTCGCTCGTGTCAATATGGTTGACCCCGGCCTCTACTGCAGCGCGCAGGACCGCAATCGCGGCAGCGCGATCGCGCGGCGGGCCGAACACGCCGGGTCCTGCAAGCTGCATGGCGCCGTAGCCCATCCGGTTGACGGTACGGTCGCCGAGTTCAAAGGTCTTCGCAGTGGCAAGGTCGGTCATGTGCAAGTCTCCTGTGACGGTGCAACAAGGCATATGGGCTAGTTGCCATCGATCGATAAGCCGTGCAGTTTGGAACAGGCTGTACGAGAATATGCACAATGGCGACTGAACTCGACGACCTATCGGCTTTCGTGGCCGTCGCCCGCGCGGGCGGCTTCCGCGAAGCGGCGCGCGTATCGGGCGTTTCCGCGTCCGGCCTCAGCGAAGCGCTTCGGCGGTTGGAGACGCGGCTGGGCGCCCGCCTGCTGCACCGCACGACGCGCAGCATCTCTACCACCGAAGCAGGCGCACGGCTGTTCGAACGCCTCTCCCCCGCCCTCGCCGAGATCAGTGCCGCACTCGACACCGTCCATGCCGAAACCCACCAGCCAGCCGGCACCTTGCGACTCAATGTCCCGGCGAACGTCGCCAGGACCGTCCTACCCGGCATCCTGCCGCCATTCCTGAAGGCGCACCCCCAGATCCGCGTGGAAGTGGCCGTGGAGGACAGCTTCGTCGATATCCTCGCCTCCGGCGCCGACGCCGGAATCCGCTACGAGGAACGGCTGGAGCAGGACATGATCGCATTACCGATCGGGCCACGGTCGCAGCGGATAATTACGGCGGCGGCTCCCGCCTATCTGGATGCCCATGGCCGCCCCGCCCATCCCCGTGAACTCCTCGACCACGCTTGTCTGCGCCTGCGCTTCTCCAGTGGCGCACGGGCCACCTGGGAGTTCGAGCGCGGCGACGAAGTGATCCGCCTCGACCCTCCCGGCCCCCTGCTCATCCAGCCCGGATCGGCATGCGACCTGCTGGTCGAGACGGCGGCGGCTGGCCTTGGTGTCGTGCGGCTTTTCGAAGACTGGCTTGCCCCGGCCATGCAGTCAGGAGCCCTGGAACGGATACTCGACGAATGGGACGAGCCGTTCTCGGGGCCGATGCTGTATTATTCCGGCCGCCGCCAGCTTCCCCCTCCGCTCAGGGCCTTCATCGACTTCACCCGAACGGAGCCAGCCATGCCGAAGCCGCAGAGGTAACGACATCGGCCTGCATCAAGGTGCCGTCCGGGGCTACTGAGTGACTGCAACCCGTTCGGCGGCAATCTTTTTCAGCACCTCCTCGAACACCTCGACCGGCTGGCCGCCCGACACAAGGTACTTCTCGTCGATGATGATCGCCGGGACGCTCGAGATCCCCCGCGAGCGCCAGAGTTCCTCGTCATCACGGACTGCCGAAGCGAATTCGTCTCCGCAGAGGATTTCCGCCGCGCGCAACGTATCGAGGCCTGCGCGCGCGACTACGTCCAGCAGCACTTCATGGCGCGAGACATTGGCGCCCTGAGTGAAGTACGCCTCGAACAGCGCGTGCTTGAGTTCGGATTGGCGGCCCTGTTCTCCCGCCCAATGCAGCAGCCTATGCGCGTCGAACGTATTGTAGATGCGGCTCTCGTCGTTCATCGCAATTGTGAAGCCGACGCTTGCGGCGCGCTCCTGAAGCACCGCCCTGCTCGCGGCCGACTGTTCGGGCGTGGATCCGTACTTCTGGGCAATGTGCTCACGCAGGTTTTGCCCCTCGTTCCCCATGTTCGGATTCAGTTCGAACGGCTGGAAATGGATCTCGGCAGTGACTTCTCCCTCGAGCCGCTCAAGGGCGGCTTCCAGGCCCTTCAGTCCGATGAGGCACCAGGGACAAGGCCACATCGGACACGAAATCGATCTTCAACTGCTGGAGCATTCTCAGGCCTTCCTTCAATCGGCTGCATCGGCGTACCGTCGGACAGATGGGAACGATCGGGCGCATGACGAGAGATACCCGCCATTTCCCCGATTAGCGCCGCGGCTCCACCGAGACGATCGCACGGCGATAGCTGGTCAGCGCCGGCATGCCCCGGTCGCGCGCTTCGAGAATGATGTGGAAGCGGGTCGGCTCGGTTACCTCGGGCACCACGAAACGGGTCTCCAGAGGGTCACCGCGCTGGAGCTCGACGCGCGGGTTGCGGTTGACCGCCTCGGCCTCGCGATACTGCCACCAGGTGTAGTCCACGATGTCCCCGTCCGGATCGCGCGATCCGGAC
>NZ_BAAILP010000219.1:8415-25269 GCF_054589055.1 Novosphingobium sp. 11B
TGAAGGCATTTTGCAGCGTCCACTGGATGCGCGCGGCGAAATCGTGCTGGAATGCCTCGCGCCAGCGCCAGATCGTCGCCTTGTTGTTCTGGCGGACCTTGCCATCGACCCCGGTGACGAGGTCGCTCGTGTCGGTCCAGATGCCGTCCCATTCGGACACCTTGCCGTAACGCCCGCCCCAGCTCCCGTAGTCGGGATGCTCGGGATCGCCGAGGCCGTTGGGAACCAGGTAGAGGAAGCTGGGCGTGTCCCCCTCCATGATGAACTCGTAGTTCGGATATAGCGAGCCGAGAGGGCCGATCTGCACATTCTCGCGCAGCCACTCCTTCGAGACGGTGGTGAAGTCTGGTCCGTCGAAATAGTACATCCGATCGCCAGAAATCCCACCCCAGGTCGACAGGTTGTAGTGCCGGTGGGCCGTGAGGCTGACGATCCAGAACACGTCTGGGAACTGCCGCCGGACCCATGGCCCCGCGTTGTCCTGATCGGAGATCGAGTAGACGCGCAGCTTCGCCGCAAGGCGCGCCACGTCCTCTGCCGGGCGTGTCTCGCGCAGCGACCACAGCGCCTGCGCCAGATCGACCGCCCCGCCCCAGACGCAGATCCACACCGGGCGTGGGTCCGCCTTGTCGAGCGCGGCGACGATGGCGCGCGATCCCTCGGTGTCCTTCCCCGCGCCGACGCCGAGCATCCCGTATTCGGGCCGCCCCGGCTTTACGCGCGCGCGCAATTGCGCGGCAGTAGGCCAGCCTTGCGCATGGGCGCGCAAGTTGGGCAGCACCTGTTCGTAGGCGTCGATGCGCTTGAGTATCTGCTCGGGATGGACGGAGTCCTGCAGATGCCGCGAGGTCGATGGCACCAACGCCTCGACCTCGAACTCGTTGGTGTACAGCAGGAACCGCACCATCGATTCCATGTCGTCCGGGTCCGAGCCGATGTCCGTCAGGACGATCACGCGCGGCTTGCCGGCTTCCGCGACGCGGGACACCGGAGCGGCTTCTGCCAGCCCCGGCAACCCGAGCGCTGCGGCTGCCAGCAGGACCGCAGCAAGACGCTTCATCACCATATTTTATCCCGAATGCCGAAAAGGGGCCGGGTATCGCGACCCGGTCCCTTCCATCGATTGTCAGAAGCGGACGCGGACGCCGCCGGAGAAGCGGCGACCGGTCTTGCGATACTCCTTGGTGCGGTCCTCGCTGACGGAGTAGATGAACTCCTTCGCGTCGTTGAGGTTGAGCGCGTCCGCGAAGATCGTGAACTGCGGCGTCACTTCATAGGACAGCCCGGCATCGAGCTGGCCATAGGCGGCGAAGTATTCCGGCTCGCCGTTGCGCCCTGACGCCACCTGCAGGAAGTTGTCGCGCCAGGTATAGGCCACGCGCGCCTGCAGGCCGTACTTCTCGTAGAACCCGACGAGGCTGTAGGAGGTCTTCGACAAGCCCTCCAGCCCGTAGGATACACCCGCCACCTGATTTGTGTAGTTGGCGTTCGACTTGGTGTAGTTGAAGCTGGTCTGCACACCCAGACCGTCGAACGGTGCGGGAAGGCCGGTGAAGGCCTGACGATAGCCAAGCTCGAAGCCCTTCACGGTCGCACCCTTGCCGTTGTCGGGCACCGTGACCTGGAAAGTCACCTGATCGACCAGCTGCGGCGTCGTCACCAGGGTCACGAAGGAGTCGATCTTTTTGTAGAACGCGGCCGCCGACAGCAGCGAACTCGCGTTGAAGTACCACTCCACGCCCGCCTCGATCTGCTTGGCGCGGAACGGCTGCAGGTCGGGATTGCCGCGGCTGATCGTCTCGTTGCCGGGGTTGGTCTGGATCGACTGGCGCGGCGACAGGTCCGTCAGCGTCGGGCGCGTCATCACCTTCGAGGCGGCGAGGCGCAGGATGAGGTCGTTGGTCACCTCCAGCTTGATGTTAACCGATGGCAGCCAGTCGTTGTACTTGCCCCGGAAACCGACCGGCACGACCGGCGAGACGACTATGATGTTCTGCCCCTGGCCGTTCGGCTGCGCGCTGACGACCGTGCGCGATGCGCCGGTCGAGGTATAGGTCGTTCCCTCATAGCGAAGACCCGCGTTGATCGTCAGCGGCATCGAGCCCAGCGAGGTGCGGAAGTTGGCCATGACGTAGCCGATCTTCACTTTCTCATCGACCACCGACGATGCGGAAGGCGAGAAGACCGCCGGGTTGAACGCCTTGCCATCCTCCGTCGCGAATTGGTCGATCACGTTCACCAGCTGCTGCGGACTGTAGATCACCCAGTCGCGGATGATGTTCGAAGGCCCAGCGCCCTGGAAGAAGTTGCGATTGGTGGGCTGGAACAGATAGCCTGGAAGCACGCGGTTAGAGCCGCAGTAGGCGCACTGTTCGCCGAAGGGCATTTCGTCCCCGGTCAGCGTCTTGGTGCGCCGCGAGTACATGCCGCCGGCGAAAAGCGTCAGGTTGGACGTCGCCTCCCATTCGTTGTCGAAGCGATATTCCTCGATCTTGTCGTCGACATCGGTGCCGCCGCCCCAGATGTAATAGTGCGCGGTGATGCCGTCGGGGCTGGTGGCGGCATTGGAGTAGTTCGGGTTCGAGAAGCCATATTCGTAGATCGGACTGCCGGACCGGCGATCGAACCAGAGGTCGGTGTTCTTGCGCCGGATCGTGGTGAAGAGGTTGTCCTCCTTGCCGCGCCGTTCCGCTTTCGAGCGAGAGGCGTCGAAGCGCATCTTGAGCGTCTCGGTCGGCTTCCATTCGACGTTGGCGCCGAACTGGTTGGTCATGACCTTGCGGTGGTCGTACTGCAGGATCTGGTCGACGAAGCCGCCCTGATAGCGCTGATAGACCGCCTCCTGGCCTTCGACCACCTGCTCCACCAACGTACCGCCGGAGAAGTCGTAGGCGAGACCGGTCTGCTGCTCGCGGAAGTCCGCCTTCGAATAGAGCCCGTCGAGCGAGACGGTCAGCGTCTCGGTCGGGCGGAACTGCAGCGAACCGGAAAAACCGTAGCGCTTCAGGTTGCGCTCAAAGAAGAACGGCGACAGGTTGGAAGGCATCGAGACCCGCGTAAACGGAGCCACGTCCGGCCCGATGCGCGCGCCGGGAACCCCGCCTGCATTGTAGTAGGAGTCGGTGTTGGAACGATAGACGTGACCCGCGCCGATGGTGAATTCGTCGTTGCGGGTCTGGCGCTCGGTGTAGACCGCCGAGAGCGAGATGCCGAGCGTCTTCTCCGCATTGCGCCAGGAGGCCACGCCCGAGATTTCCGGGTTGAACTTGTCGGCCAGTTCCGCCCACATCTGTCCGGCCGATCCGGCAAAGGAAAACTCGTCCTTCTGGTCGATCGCGCGCAGGGTCTTGACGTCTACCGTCGCGCCGATCGAGGCACCGTTGATGTTGGCCTGCGGTGACTTGTAGACGTCGGCCCCGGCGATGATCTCGGACGGCATGACGTCGAACGAGAATTCGCGGCCGTTGTTGTCGGTCGCCAGCGTGCGGCCGTTGACGGTCACCGCGTTGAACTTCGGCCCGAAGCCGCGAACGGTGATATAGCGTCCCTCGCCCCGGTTGCGCTCGATGGTGACGCCGGCGATGCGCTGGAGCGACTCCGCGACGTTCTGGTCCGGCAGCTTGCCCAGGTCCTCGGCGACGATCGAATCCACCACCGCGATGGAATCGCGCTTGATGTCGATAGAGGCCTTCTGGCTGGCGCGGATGCCCGCGACGATGATGACGTTCTCCGCATTCACGGCTTCCGACGCCCCGGTATCAGCGGCAGCTTCTTGAGCCTGCGCGCTGGTTGCCAGCGCTAGCACCGACGCAGCTGAAAAAAGCAGCGCCGTCGTGGCCGCGCTGCGAAGCCTTCCCTCCTTGGACATTTCGACTCTCCCTCGAAATTCTTTGCAGGCGTTATGACCTGCCAAAGATCATGTGTCAAACTACATCATACGTATTATGAATTATCGCACCGAGCGGATCGGCAGTACGCAGAGCGCCGAGGCAAACACGAAGACGACGGCGGCGATAAAGATCGCGCGGTAGTCTCCGCCGAACACGCCGAGCAGCGCTGCCGCCATGACCGGGCTGATGATCTGGGGTATGTTGACGGCAGTGGTGAGCACGCCGAGGTCCTTGCCCTCATCACCCAGCGCCGCCTTGGGCAACACTTGCGTCATCAGGGCCATGTCGATCGACATGAACATGCCGTAGCCCACGCCGATGACGGCCGCGTATACCCACATCCCCGCCATCGAGGGCGCGACCAGCGGGGCCACCATCGCCGCGCCCATGATAAGGCTGCCGCCGATGACGAAGGGCTTGCGCCGCTGCCAGCGGTCCGAAAGCCAGCCCGATACGAGCGAGGACACCACCAGGCACACCAGCGTCACCATCGCCATATTGGCGATCGCGAGGTTGGAGGCGCTATCTGCCAGCCCGATGTAATCGCGCAGGATGTAGAGCAGATATGCGGCGACGGCCTGATAGCCCATGTAGATCGTGAAGCGGCTGGCGAAGGCCCAGGCGAAGTCGGGATGTTCCCGCGGACTGATCCAGAAGCTCTTAAGGAACGCGCCCCAGTGCACCGGACGGTGCGGCTGGGTGTCGCTGGGCGGCTCCCGGTTGAGCGCCACGAATGCCACGCACGAGGCGGCGATGGCGCCCGCAAACAGGCCATAGGCCAGCATCCGCTCCGACGCGAGGTAGCCCGCGACGACAGTGCCCGCAGTCAGCCCGGCGGTCATCCCCGCGCCGACGATGCCGGAGACACCGCCGCGCGTCTCGGGTGCGAAGCGGTCGGCGATTAGCGTCGTCATCGCAGGCTGCATCGAATTGTAGGCAACCGCCGCCATGACCCACAGGACCATCAGCGACCAGAACCCGGTCGTCCACGACACCCCGAACAGGCACGCCGATCCGACCAGCGAACCGATCGCGATCCACGGCGACCGCCGCCCCCAGCGGCTGCGCGTACGGTCCGACAGGGCTCCCGCGATGGGCGTTGCCAGAGTCGAGAAGATGGAAGTGATCGCAAAGAGCAGCGCCAGGTTGTTCTCCTTCGAGCCCGGCGAAAGCTCGGCAATCTGGTTGGGCAGCAAGACCCCCAGAACGCCGCTGTAGAGCGCCATCAGCAGGAAGAAGTTGACCATCAGAGAGAGTTGCAAGCGCCAGCGCGCGCGACCCTCAACCCAGGCAGGATCGGAAACGTCGCCGTGCATCACTCTGCAGCCCGCCGCATTTCCGGCACCAGCCGCAGCCCCGCGTCCGCCGGGCGGCGATGCGGCCCGCCGCGCTCGCCCCAGCCGATGGCGGCGACTGCACTGGCGACCGCGGCCTCGTCGATCTCTATGCCAAGACCCGGACGGTCGCCCAGCACGATGCCGCCCTCGGCGATCTGCTGGTCCACGTCGAACCCGGCGGGAAAGGCGAAGTCCTGCACCTCGATCCCGATCATGTTCGGCACCGCCGCTGCCGCGTGCGCCACCGGGTTGGCGTTATAGGCCACCGGCGAGACGGGCAGCCCGCGCGAATGCGCGGCCATGGCCACGCGCAGGAAATGGGTGATCCCCCAGACGCTACCCGCCTGCACGATATCGACCGCGCCCGCATCGAACAACGGCGCGTACTGCTCCAGCCCGGTCAGGTTCTCGCCGGTCGCCACCGCCGTCTTTGCGGCGCGGGCGATCCGCGCATGGCCAGCCGCATCCCAACGACGGACAGGTTCCTCGATCCAGGTCAGGTCCACGCGCTTCTCGATCTCGGCAAGGTGGCGGATCGCCTGCTTGGTGTTCCACGCCTCGTTGACGTCGAGCATCAGCGCGGGCCGGCTGGTATTGCGCGAGAGAATCTCGCGCGCCGTTTCCAGCCGCGCGATGTCGCGGTCGAGATCGCGCCCGCCCTTGATCTTGGCGGCGGTAAAGCCACGCTCCGCCCACTGTCCGTAGTGCGCAGCGAAGGCGGTATCGTCGAGACCGTAGCACAGGCCCGAGGCATAGCCCGGCACGAACCGGTCACCCGCCCCCAGCGTGCGCCACAGCGGCTCCTCGGCCATCTTCGCTTTCAGATCCCACAGCGCCATGTCGATCGCCGCGATCGTGCCGAAGGTTGCCCCGGCATGGCCGCTCTTGAACACATGCGAGAGCATCGCATCATAAAGCGTCGCAACGCCGCGCGGGTCCGCGCCCTCGATGGCGGGGAACAACCGGTCGATCTCGCGGTGCGAGCCCAGGCCGATCCCTGTCAAGCCGCCGTCCGTCTCCAGCAGCAACACCGGCACTTCGGTAATGCCCGATTCGACGATCCCGTTGACGTCACCCACCGGGCGGCGCCAGTCATGGAATGCGGTAAGGCTGCGGTAGCCTGTGATCTTCATCCGGGTTTCCTCTGCCTCAAGCCCTGTTTGTAATTCATATTATGTATGATCTATGTCGTTTGACAAGCCTTGACGTGCTCCGTCAAGTCGGTTCAGCGTGAATCAGGCGCGAACGATGCGCGTCACCATGATTTCACAAGGCGTCAAAAAGCATGCAGGACAAGGTAGTCGGCCTCGGAGCGCCCGCTAAGACACGGCGGCGTCCGCGCCTGGCCGAAGCGGTCGTGGAGGAACTGGTGAACGCCATCGTCACCGAAGTCTATCCGGCCGGCAGCGCACTTCCTCCCGAGAACATGTTGTGCGACCACTTCGGCGTCAGCCGCACCGTCGTGCGCGAGGCGACCACCGCGCTAACCGAAAAGGGTCTTGTCGTCTCGCTGCAGGGGCGCGGTACCATCGTGCGCGAACAGGGCGATTGGAACCTCCTCGACCCGATGATCCTGGCGGCGCTGTTCCGGCGCGAGGACGGGCTGGCCTATCTCGACAACCTGCTGGAAATCCGCTCCTCGCTGGAGGCCTCGATGGCCGCCAAGGCCGCCCGGCGCGCGACGCCGGAAACCCGCGCGGAACTGAAGACCCAGATCGACAAGCTGGAGGCGCTGGTCGAGATGCCGGCCGCCTATGTGCATGAGGACGTGAACTTCCACGACGTCATCATGCGCATGTCGGGCGCACGGCTGAGCAAGGCGATCATCGACAGCATCCAGTCGCGCGCGCTCAACACTCATGGCTATTCGGGGACGCTCAACGTCGAGCACGTACGCGCAACTCACGCCGCGCATCGCAAGGTCTACCAGGCGATCGTCGACGGCGATGCCGAAGCCGCGGCCAAGGCAATGCGCGACCATATCGAGTCGTCGTGGGCCCGGCGCAGGGCGACCGGGGCGCAGTGACGCCATCCCGGACTTTATCCGGGACGACGGGCGTATCTCCTACCCCTGCTCCGACAGCGCATAAATCCGTTCCATCTCTACCCACGTCGTATCCGGCGCGAAGGGTAGCGGGCGCTGGAACGTGCGCATCAGCGCGTCCCACGCCTGCACCTGCGGGTTGGCCGCATCGCGCGCCGCCTTGCCTTGCGGATCGGCGGCCAGCCTAGCGTCCTGCTCCATCATCATGAACATGCGGTCTCCCACCAGCCATATCTGGAGATCGCGCACACCATCGGCGCGAATCGCCTCGGTCACCGCCGCCGGAGCGCCGCCCGGCGCGTGCCATTCCCGGTAGCGCGCGATCATCTCCGGCTCATCGACAAGGTCCACCGCGAAGCATCTGCGCACGATTTCAGTCATTCTACTCTCCCGGTTGACGCCCATCCCCTCCTTACGTATTCATCATACGTCTTACAATATGGAGGGGCGGGCATGGCCTTGCTGTATGGCGCCGAGCGGTCGAAAAGACACATCGCCGAGCGCACCGGATCATTGTCGCAGTTCGCCGGGGTCCGGTTGATGACGCTGGGCGACGGCGTCGAGCGCGGGGTGCGCCTGCTGGAATTCCGCACCGGGTCGGGCCTGCGCTTCACCGTGCTGGTGGACCGCGCCATGGACATCGCCGAGTGCGACCACGCCGGGCGCGCGGTAGGCTGGCACTCGCCGTCCGGCTTCCGCAACCCGGCGCTGCACGATTACGAGGGCGAAGGCGGGCTCGGCTGGTTCCGCTCGATGTCGGGGCTGAACATCACCTGCGGCCTCGACCACATCCTGTTCATGCATGACGACCCGGCGGGGCATTATAACTACGGCCCGCGCGAAGTCGTCTCCTCCTCGCTCCACGGGCGCATCGGCACGATCCCGGCGCAGCTGACCGGCTACGGCGAGCGGTGGGAGGGCGATGCCTGCACCTTCTGGGCCGAGGGCATCGTGCGCCAGTCCACCGTCTTCGGGGAAGACCTGCACCTCATCCGCCGCATCGAGGCGGACCTCGGCAGCGACGAAATCCGCATGACCGACCGGGTGGTGAACCACGGCTTCTACACGACGCCGCACATGTACTGCTACCACATCAACGTTGGGCATCCGGTGGTGGCAGAAGGCGCGCGCTACGTCGCCCCGGTGCGCGAGGTGCTCTGGGCCGCCCACGCGGACGACTATCAGAAGCAGGGCGTCGGCTATCGCACCCTGCCCGCGCCGATCGTCAACTTCCACGAACAGGTCTGGCAGCACGACATGGCCCCTGATGGAGGGGGCCGCGTCGAGGTCGCGCTGGTGAACGAGGCGCTGGGCTTCGGCTTCTCCGTCACCACCCGCAAGGACCAGTTCCCCTGCATGTTCGAGTGGCAGAACCTCCACGCGGGCCACTATGCGGTGGGGATCGAGCCTTCGACCAACCACGTCCTCGGCAAGGATTTCGCCCGCGAACGCGGCGAGCTGATCCTGCTCGAACACGGCGAGGAGCGCCGCTACGACACGGTGCTGCAGGTCTTGCCGGACAGCGCCGCCGTCTCCGCCGCCGTGGCGCGGATCGAGGGCGTCATGCTGCAGCCGCAGGAGGAATATCCCACGCCCACCGGCAATTACCCCGTGATCGGAAGCCGCGCATGAAGGGCCGCACCGTCCTTTACACCGGCGCGGCGGGCGGGCTCGGGCTCGATACCACGCTGCTGCTGATCGAGCGCGGCGCGCATGTCATCGCGCTCGACAACGACGATGCGAAGATCGCCCGCCTCTCCGCCGCCGCTGCCGCTGCCGGCAAGGGCCCGGGACAGCTCACCGTCTCGCGCACCGATCTGTCCGATCTCGCCGCGCTGCACACCATCCTGGACGCTCTGGCGCGGGAGCACGGCGGCATCGACGTCGTCATCAACAACGCCGCGATCTACCCCTCCAAACCCTTCGAGGACTACACCATCGAGGAGCACCAGCGGGTCCAGCGCATCAACGTCGACGCCGGGATCGTCGCGGTTCAGGCGGCGCTGCCCAGGATGCGCGCGAAGGGCTTCGGGCGGATCGTCAACGTATCGAGCATCACCATTTCGGGCGGGTGGGCGAACCTGTCTCCCTACGTCGCCTCCAAGGCCGCGCTGGTCGGCCTGACGCGGGCCTGGGCGCGCGAGTTCGGCGAATGGGGCGTCACCGTCAATGCCATCGCGCCCGGCGCCTTCCCCACCGACGCCGAGACGATCCACCCCGATCCCGAGGGCTACAACCGCATGGTGCTGGACGCCCAGGCGATCAAGCGGCGCGGTGCCGCGTCCGACATCGCCCACGCCATCGCCTTCTTCGCCGCCGACGAGGCGGGCTTCATCACCGGACAGACGCTGCACGTCAACGGCGGCTGGACCATGTCCTGAAGGACACGATCGACATGACAATCCTCAAAGGTATCCGCGTTCTCGACTGCTCGATCGCCATGGCCGGTCCCTTCGCCGCCCAGCGCCTCGGCGACATGGGCGCCGACGTGGTCAAGGTGGAGCCCACCAGCGGCGAATGGCAGCGCCATGCCTCCGCGGGCGGGGCGACGGGCAACAAGATCAACGTCTCGTTCCTCTCGCTCAACCGAAACAAGCGCTCGCTGGCGATCGACCTCAAGGCACCCGAGGGCAAGACGGTGCTGCTCGATCTGGTGAAGGACACCGACGTCTTCCTCCAGAACTACCGCCCGGGCGTGGCCGAGCGCCTCGGCATCGACTACGCGACGCTTTCCGCCATCAACCCGCGCCTCGTCTACGTCTCGATGTCGGGCTACGGAGAGGACGGGCCGTACCGCATGCTGCCGGGGCAGGACCTGCTGCTGCAGGGCATGTCGGGCGCGATGCTCTCGGCCGGAAGCGAAGGCACGCCGCCCTCGCCCGCCGGACAGTACCTGGTCGATGCGATCGCTGCCTACAGCGCCTTCGAGGGCGCACTGGCCGCACTGTTCCACCGCGAGCGCACCGGCGAGGGGCAGCTGGTTCAGGTCAACATGCTTGACGCGATCACCACCATCCAGATGCAGGAGCTGTCGGTGTTCACCGTCGGCAACAAACCGCAGACCCGCTCGGCAGAGCCTCACGCTCACAGCTACATCCGCTCGCCCTACGGCGTGTTCCAGACGGCGGACGGCTACATGACGCTGGCAATGGCCCGCTTCGACACGCTGGCGCGCGAACTCGACGACCCGTTCTTTGCCGACATGGAGGAGGAACGCGAAGGCTGGACCCGGCGCGACGAGATCTTCGCCCGCCTGCGCGAACACCTGATCCGCCAGCCCACGGCCCACTGGCTGGACAAGTTCCGCGCCGCCGACATCTGGTGCGGCCCGGTCTATGGCTACGCCGACCTCGTCGACGACCCGCAGATCAAGCATAACGGCACCTTCGTCGAGTACGACCACCCCACCGAAGGCCGCGTGAAAGTGCCCGGCTTCCCCATCCGCTTCTCCCGCACGCCCAGCGCCATCACACGTGGCGCACCGCTGGTTGGCGAGCACAGCGAGGCCATACTGCGCGAAGCGGGCCTCGGCCCGGAGGACATCGCCCGGCTCATCGCATCCGGCGTAGTGCGCCAGCACGCATGAGCACGCCCGCCTATCGCGGCCTCACCTGGGACCACCCGCGCGGCTACCGCGCGTTGGAGGCCGCTGCCGCTATCGTCGCGCCTACGCATGGCCTGTCGATCGCGTGGGATCGCCATCCGCTGGAAGGCTTCGAGTCCCACCCGATCGCCGACCTTGCGCAGCGCTACGACCTCATCGTCCTCGACCATCCCCACGTCGGCGAAGCGGTGGTGCACGATTGCCTGCTTCCCATGGATCAGGTGATCGGGACGGATGCCGTGGCGGCGCTGGAACCGGCAGCCATCGGCCCATCATTGGTCAGCTATCGCTATGGAGGCCAGCACTGGGCCTTGCCGCTCGACGCGGCCAGCCAGGTCATGGCCTATGCCCCGACGCGCGTGGGAACCCCGCCACAGACCTGGGACGATGTGACCGCCCTCGCCCGCCGCGAGCCGGTGGCGCTTTCGCTCTCCGGCCCGCATGCGGCGCTGACCTTCCAGTCCATCGTCGCCTCGCTGCACGCGGGAGGCAGGCCGAAGGGACGCTTTGTCGATCCCCACACGGGCCGCGAGGCTTATGAACTCATGGCCCGGCTGACCGGCGATGCCACGCGCGCCCGCATCGAACAGAACCCCATCGCACTGCTCAAAGCATTGTCGAACGGGGAAGACCTCGCGCTGGTGCCGCTAGTCTACGGCTACGTGAACTATGCGAGAACTGGCGTCGCCTTTGCCGATGCGCCACGCGGACCTGTCGGGATCGGCTCGATCCTAGGCGGCACCGGCGTCGCCATCTCGCGCCGCTGCGCGGTGACCGACGAACTGCGCGCGCATCTGCTTTGGCTCATGAGCGAAGAGGCGCAGACGGCGTTCATCCCCGCTCACGAAGGCCAGCCCGCACTGCGCGCAGCCTGGGCCGACAGGCAAGTCGATGCCGCGTGGAACGGGTTCTACTCCAGCACCCGCGCCACGCTGGAGGCTGCATCCCTGCGCCCGCGTCACGACGGCGCCATCGCCTTCCAGACCGAGGCTTCCGCCCGCCTGCGCGAAGGTCTCCTTGCCCAAGAACCCGCCGCCACGGTCCTTGCCGGGATCGAAGCCGCCTATACCCGCCATCACACCCGAGGAACCGAGACATGAGCGCCAACTTGCGCTTCGACATCGCCGCCCACGTCGCCACCATCGTGCTGGACCGCCCGGAAAAGCTTAACGCCATGACCCCGGACATGGCCGAGGCGCTGGTCGCCGCCGTCGCCACCTGCAACACCTCGGACGACGTGCGCGTGGTCATCGTGACCGGCGCCGGCGAGAAGGCGTTCAGCGCGGGCTCCGACATCTCGGGGCTCGATGCCTACGCGACGCCCTGGGACTTCCGCAACCGGCAGGACTATTGCGACGCCCTGCGCGCCTGCCGCAAGCCGGTGATCGCTGCGATCAACGGCTATGCGCTGGGCGGCGGGCTGGAGACGGCAATGGCCTGCGACATCCGCCTAGCCTCCGCCAACGCCCGCTTCGCGGCGCCCGAAATCAAGCTGGGCTGGATCGGCGGCGGCGGCATGGCGGTGGGCCTGTCGCATTCCATCGGCATGTCGAACGCCGCGCTGATGCTCTATACCGGCGAGATGATCGACGCCGCGCAGGCCGCCGCCTGGGGCCTCGTCAGCGAAGTGACCGAGTCCGCCGCGCTGCTCCCCCGCGCCCGTGAGATCGCCTCACAGATCGCCGCCCGCGCCCCGATCGCGGCGGAAACCGCCAAGCTCAACTTGCGCGCCGCGCACCAGATGCCCTACGAGAAGGCCATCGAGTACGAACGCGACCTGCAAGCCATCTGCTTCGCCACCGCCGACGCCGCAGAGGGCCGCGCCGCCTTCGCCGAGCGCCGCGCGCCCGTGTTCCGGAGACGCTGAGCCATGGACCTCTCCCCCGCCGCGATCCTTCCCGCCGATCCCGAAGCCCTGCTGTTCGGCCGCGTCTGGCGCCCCGATGTGAGCGGCCCTTCGCTGGTCCGTGTCGATGGCGAGCGCCTGACCGACGTGACCCGCGCCTTCCCCACCGCCCGCGACTTGTGCGAGGCACTCGATCCCGCAGCCGCCCTGCGCGCCGCCGAAGGCGAGGACATTGGCCCGCTCGCCGCGATCCTCGCCAACACCGACCCGGCGGTGCGCGATCCCGCGCGGCCTTGGCTGCTCGCGTCGGTCGACCTGCAGGCCGTGAAGGCGGCAGGCGTCACGTTCGTCACCTCCATGCTGGAGCGGGTGATAGAGGAGCGCGCCCGCGGAAATCCCGAGGCCGCCGCCGGTATACGCGCGCAAGTCCGCGACCTCGTCGGCGACGACCTGCGCGCCCTGCGCCCCGGCTCCACCGAGGCCGAGGCACTCAAGCAGACGTTGATCGCGGCGGGGGCATGGAGCCAGTATCTCGAAGTCGGCATCGGGCCGGACGCCGAGATCTTCACCAAGGCGCAGCCCATGGCCAGCGTCGGCGCGGGGTCGGAAATCGGCGTCCACCCCGCTTCCACCTGGAACAATCCCGAGCCCGAAGTCGTCCTGGTGATCGCCTCGAACGGCGCAATTCTGGGGGCAACGCTGGGCAACGACGTCAACTTGCGCGACGTCGAGGGGCGCTCCGCACTGCTGCTCGGCAAGGCTAAGGACAACAACGCCGCCGCTGCGCTGGGGCCTTTCGTGCGCCTGTTCGACGGGGGGTTTGACCTCGCATCGGTGGAGACCCTAAGCCTCACGCTCACGGTAACCGGAGAAGACGGCTTCGACATGCAGGGACGCTCGGAAATGCGCGAGATCAGCCGCCCTCCGGCGGATCTCGCGGCGCAGGCGCTCAACGCGCACCACCGCTATCCGGACGGGCTGGTGCTGTTCCTCGGCACCCTGTTCGCGCCGACTCAGGACCGTGACGAGCCGGGGCGCGGGTTCACGCACAAGCCCGGCGACGTGGTGCGGATCGGCTGTGCGCAGCTGGGCACGCTGGTCAATCGCGTGGCGTCCACAAGTGCCTGCGAACCCTGGACTTTCGGCCCCGGCGCGCTGATGCGCAATCTTGCGAGGCGCGGACTGCTGTGAGCGACAGGCCCAGGATCCTGCTTACCCGCCGCTGGCCCGAAGCCGTCGAGGCACGGTTGCAGGCGCGGTACTCAATGGCACTCAACGGCACCGACACGCCCCTTAGCGAAGCCGAACTGGCACAGGCGATGCGCGACTACGACGCGGTATGCCCCACCGTGACGGACAAGGTGACGCGCGCGGTGCTGACCGTCGAGGGACGCCGCACGGCGATCGTCGGCAACTACGGCGCCGGCTTCGAGCACATCGATCTTGCCGCCGCGCGCGAGCAGGGCATCGCCGTCACCAACACCCCCGACGTGCTGACCGAGGCCACCGCCGACATCGCCCTGACCCTGCTGCTCATGGCCAGCCGCCGCGCGGGCGAAGGCGAGCGCGAATTGCGCAGCGGGGCATGGACCGGCTGGCGGCCGACGCACCTTGTCGGGCAATCGCTTTCGGGCAAGCTGCTCGGCCTCGTCGGCTTCGGGCGGATCGCGCGGGCCACCGCGAAGCGGGCCGAGGCGTTTGGCATGCGCATCGCCTACCACAGCCGCCGCCCCGCGCCCGACATGCCGCCCGAAGCCTACTTCGCGGACCTCGGCGAGCTTGCGGCGCAGGCCGACATGCTCTCGCTGCACGCGCCCGGCGGGCCGGAGACGCGGCATATGGTCGATGCCGCGCTGCTCGCCCGGATGCCCGCCCATGCGGTGCTGGTGAACACCGGGCGCGGCACCCTGATCGATGAGGCGGCGCTGGCCGAGGCTCTGGCCGCGCGCCGCATCGCCGCCGCCGGGCTCGACGTCTACGAGGCCGAGCCGAACGTGCATCCCGCGCTGGTCGACCTGCCCAACGTCGTGCTGCTGCCCCATCTGGGCAGCGCCACGATCGAGGCGCGCACGGCGATGGGCATGAAAGTCGCCGACAACCTCGACCGCTTCTTCGCCGGGGAACCGCTGCTTGACCCCGTCCTCTGAGCGCATCCTGGCCGCCGTCCGCGAATGGCTGGAGGAACGCCGCGACGGCCCGCTGATCCTCGGCCTGTGCGGTTCGCAAGGGTCGGGCAAATCGACGGCGGCCGACGCGCTCAAGGCCGCGCTGGACGCGCAAGGGCATCGCGTGGCGATCCTCTCGCTCGACGATCTCTACCTCGGCCGCGCGGCACGCGCGCAACTGGCGCGCGACGTGCATCCGCTGTTCGCGACGCGCGGGGTGCCCGGCACGCATGACGTGGCGCAAGGGATCGCCCTGCTCGATGCGATGCGGGACGACGCGCCCGTAACCCTCCCCCGCTTCGACAAGGCGCACGACGAGCCTGCCCCCGAAGGCCAGAGCGTGCCCGCCGCCCTCGACCTG
The DNA here is from genome assembly GCF_054589055.1 of Novosphingobium sp. 11B. NCBI lineage: Bacteria > Pseudomonadati > Pseudomonadota > Alphaproteobacteria > Sphingomonadales > Sphingomonadaceae > Novosphingobium > Novosphingobium sp. 11B. The sequence goes on from NZ_BAAILP010000219.1 coordinate 23,663, forward strand.
CTGATCTTCGAGGGCTGGTGCGTCGGCGCCCGCCCGCAGGACAGCGCCGCGCTGGCCGTCCCGGTCAACGCCCTCGAACGCGAGGAAGACCCGCAGGCGGTCTGGCGCACCGCCGTCAATGCCGCGCTGTCCGGCCCCTACGCAGACCTGTTCGCCCGGATCGACCGCCTCGTCCTGCTCGCCGCGCCGGGCTTCGAGGTCGTGCGCGGCTGGCGCGGCCAGCAGGAAGACGCGTTGTGCGCCCGTACCTCCGCCACCGAAACCCGCGTCATGGACGCCGCGCAGCTCGACCGTTTCGTGCGGCATTACGAGCGCCTGACCCGCCACATCCTTGCCGAGATGCCCGGCCACGCCGACCTCGTGCTGCACCTCGCGCCCGACCGATCCCTGAGGGAACCCGCATGATCGTCTCCTCCCCGCTCGACTTTCGCGAAGCCGCGCGCCGCCGCCTGCCGCCGTTCCTGTTCCACTACCTCGACGGCGGGGCCTTCTCGGAAGAGACGATGGAGGCCAACCGCACCGCGCTGAAATCCGTGCGCCCGCGCCAGCGCGTGCTGCGCGATGTGTCCGCGCTCAGCCTCGAAACCACGCTGCTGGGCGAGAAGCTGGCGATGCCGGTGCTGCTCGCGCCGATCGGCCTTGGCGGCATGATGCGGCGGCGCGGCGAGTTGCAGGTGGCGCGCGCCGCCCGCGCCGCGAACGTGCCCTACATCCTCTCCACCGTCAGCGTCTGCCCGCTGGCCGACGTGATCGCCGCCAGCGGCGCGCCGATCTGGTTCCAGCTCTACGTGCTCAAGGACCGGGGCTTCATGCGTCATGCGCTGGAGCGGGCGCAGGCGATGGGCGTAACCAAGCTGGTCTTCACCGTCGACATGCCGCTGCCCGGCGCGCGCTACCGCGATGCCCACTCGGGCATGAGCGGCCCGGCCGCCCCGCTGCGGCGGATGCTGCAGGCCGTCACCCACCCTCGCTGGGCCTGGGACGTGGGGCTGCTCGGCCGCCCGCATGACCTCGGCAACGTCTCCGACTATCGCGGCAAGCCGACCGACCTTGCCGACTACATCGGCTGGCTGGGCGCCAATTTCGACCCGTCGATCACTTGGTCCGACCTCGAATGGATTCGCGAGTTCTGGCAGGGCGAGATGATCGTCAAGGGCGTGCTCGACCCCGAGGATGCGCGCGACGCGGTGCGGCTGGGCGCGGACGGGGTGATCGTCTCCAACCACGGCGGCCGTCAGCTCGACGGCGCCCTCTCCACCGCCGAAGCCCTACCCGCCATCGCCGACGCGGTGGGCGACAAGCTGACCGTGCTGGTCGACGGCGGCGTGCGCACCGGGCTCGACGTTGTGCGCATGCTGGCGCTGGGCGCGGACGGCGTGCTGCTGGGCCGGGCGTACATTTACGCCTTGGCGGCAGGCGGAGAGGCCGGGGTGGCGAAGTTGCTCGACCTTATCGCACAGGGCATGAAGCTGACCATGGCGCTGAGCGGGGTGACCTCGGTGGATGCGATCGGGCGCGACATGCTGGCCTGACACCCCACCTCGTCATTGCGAGCGCAGCAAAACAATCCAGGGTCGTATTGCCGCCCTACATTGTTTTGCTGCGCT
>NZ_BAAILP010000219.1:25405-29244 GCF_054589055.1 Novosphingobium sp. 11B
CTTCACAACGGCTTGGCATCCTTCATCCGTTATGTAATACATCATACAACATAACTTTGAGGGAGCAGGACGTGAACCGCGTGATCGAACGGGCGGAGTTCAGCCGCCGCGCCGTGACGCTAGGCATGGGCGCGGCCTTCGCGATGAGCTCGGCGCCGGTGCGCGCCACAGGGGCCTTGACTGGCTTCCACGACGTTCGCGACCACGGCGCGAAGGGCGACGGCGCCGCGATCGATTCCGATGCCTTCAACCGCGCCATCGCCGCCGCGAACGATGCGGGCGGCGGCACCGTCGTCGTCCCTCCGGGCCATTACCTGTGCTTCTCGATCCGCCTGCGCAGCCATGTCACCCTGCTGCTGATGCCCGGCAGCGTGATCGAGGCCGCCGACCCGCGCCGCCATAAGGGCGCCTACGACTTGCCCGAGGGCGTCTACGAGGAACAGTATGTCGATTACGGCGTCGCCCATTTCCGCAATGCGCTGATCTCGGGCATCGACCTGACCGACGTGGCGATCATCGGGCGCGGGCTGATCCACGGCCTCGGCCTCGACCGCGAGGGCCCCGCCCCCCGCTGGCACGGGATCGAGGGGTGGAAGTCGCCGAAGGAACTCGGCCTCTCGCCCGATGCCGCCCGCCGCGCCATCCCGCGCGAGATGGCCTACGAAGGGCGCGGCAACAAGGCGGTGGCGCTCAAGCGTTGCCGGGGTGTCCTGCTGCGCGACTTCACGATCCTGCAGGGCGGCCACTTCGCCTGCTACGTGCTGGGATCGCGCAATGTCACCATCGACAACCTGACTGTCGATACCGACCGCGACGGCATCGACATCGACTGCTGCCGCGACGTGCGCGTCACCAACTGCGTGGTGAACGCCCCCAAGGACGACGCCATCGTCCTCAAGAGCAGCTATGCCCTGAACGAGCCGGTGTTCTGCGAGGAGGTCTCCGTGATCGGCTGCAAGACCAGCGGCTACGATCTGGGCACTCTGGTGGACGGCAGCTATCGGCCCTCCACCTATCGCTCGGTGGACGACGTCGGCGTGCTCGGGCGGATCAAGCTGGGCACCGATTCCGCCACGGGCTTCCGCAATATCCTGATCGCCGACTGCATCTGCGAGAACACGCGCGGACTGCAACTGGGCGCGATCGACGGCGGCGTTCTGGAGGACGTGACCTTCCGCGACATCAACTTGCGCAATCCGGTGAACCACCCGATCTTCGTGCGCCTAGCCGCCCGCAACCGCGCGCCTCTGGGCAATGGCCCCTCGAAAGTGCGGCGCGTGCGGTTTTCCGGCATCAACGTCTCGGGCGCGCCCGGTCCTTATGCCTGCGGCGTGGTCGGCAACCCCGGCGCACCGATCGAGGATGTGACTTTCGTGGATGTCCACGTCCGCTCGGCCGGCGGCGGCACGGGTGAGGATGCAGGCCGGACCATTCCCGAGCGGCCCGCCTCCAGCCTGGAACCCAGCTTCATGGGGACGTTCCCCGCGCACGGCCTCTATGTGCGCCATGCCCGCAACGTGATGCTCAAGGACGTGACCTTCGCGGTGGACGCGCCCGACGCGCGGCCCGCCGTGGTGTTCGACGACGTGGCGGGCGCGGTGGTGGACGGCCTGCGCTCCCCGCACGAGCGGGCCCGCGCGGTGCGCAGCGCCGCCAGCAGCGACATCGCGATCGGCGATGTGGCGAAACTCTCCTGAAGGACTGACGATGCTTCTGCGCCCTCTTCTCGCCGCCCTGCTCGCTTCCGCGTCATTGCCGGTCCTCGCCGCCAGTGAACGCCCGCTGGCCGAGGGCTGGCACTTCCTCAAGGCCGACGCCGCCGGGGCCGAGGCGCCCGCCTTCGACGACCGCGCATGGCAGACCGTCTCCGTCCCCCACACCTACAACGCGGGCGATTCCGGCATCGGCGGCGCCAAGGCGCGCGGCGAGCCCGAGGGCGTCTACTATCGCGGCCCCGCCTGGTATCGCCTGAACTTCGAGGCCCGGCCCACGCCCGGCAAGCGCATGCTGCTGGAGTTCGCTGGCGTCTCGCTCAAGGCCGAAGTCTGGCTCAACGGCAAGCGGCTGGGCGCGCACAAGGGCGGCTACGGCGCCTTCCGCCTCGACGCGACCGAAGCGCTGCGCGACGGCGCCAACGTGCTCGCGGTGCGCGTGGACAACGCGCGAGACACCACGATCGCGCCGCTTAACGGCGATTTCAACGTCTTCGGCGGCCTCGCCCGCCCGGTCACGCTGATCGAGAGCGACGCGCTCGCCTTCGACCGGCTCGACCATGCAGGGCCGGGCCTTGCCGTGCGCACCACCGCGCTGAAGGGCAGCGAGGCGATTGTGGGCCTCACCGTCCTGCTGCGCAACGACCGCACCGCTCCCGCGCGCTTCACCCTGAACAGCCGTGTGCTCGACGCGGGCGGCAAAGTGGTAGCTAAAGCCTCGCGCGCGGTGGCACTGGGCGCCGGCGCCCGGCAGAGCCTTGACCAGTCCCTGGCTATGCACAGTGCGCGGCTGTGGCAGGGCATCAAGGCCCCCTACCTCTACCGCGTCGTCACCGAAATTACCGAGGGCGGCAACGTCATCGACAGCCAGAGTGCGCCGCTGGGCATCCGCACGGTCGCGGTGAAGCCGGACGGCACGTTCCTGCTCAACGGCGCGCCTTATCCCTTGCGCGGGGTGAACCTGCAACTGCCCACCCGCTTCGGGCGCGGCCCGGTGGTGACTTCTGCACAGATCGACGAGGATCTGAACCTCTTCGCCGAGATGGGCGCGACCGGCCTGCGGCTCGCGCATATGCAACATCCGCAGCGGGTATACGAACGTGCCGACGAACTGGGCCTGCTGGTGCTGACCGAAGTGCCGCTGATCGACGACCACGATCCGTCCGACGCCTTCCGCGAAAACCTCGTCCAGCAGATGCGCGAGCTGATCGCGCAGACCGGCAACCACCCTTCTGTAGCGCTGTGGGGCATCGGCAACGAGATCCGCAAGTCGGACGCGGCATCCAACCGCATCCTCGCCGAACTGCAGGCAACCGCCAAGACGCTCGATCCCACCCGGCCGACGACATACGCGCACTGCTGCCTCGCGGACGACGATCCCATCGCGCAGCACAGCGACACGGTGTCGTACAACCGCTATTTCGGGTGGTACTGGACGCAGTCCGAAGACATCGGGCCATGGGCCGACGAACTCCATGCAAGACTGCCCGGACGCCCCATCGGCGTCAGCGAATACGGCGCCGGGGCAAGCGTGCTGCATCAGGAAGACCCGGTGCTCAAGCGCCCGGAATCGAACGGCTACTGGCACCCCGAGCAATGGCAGACCGACTTCCACGTCAAGCACTGGCGCGAAATGAAAAAGCGGCCGTTCCTGTGGTCCACTTTCGTATGGGTGGGGATCGACTTTCCCTCGTTCAAGCGCAACGAGGGCGACCGCCCCGCGATCAACGACAAGGGCCTCGTCACCGAGGACCGCAAGGTGCGCAAGGACGCCTGGTACTGGTATCAGGCCAACTGGTCGGACACGCCGATGCTACACATCGCCAGCGGCCGCGACCTGCACAAGCGGACGCAGCGCGTGACGGCGCAGGCCTTCACCAACCAGAGCGAGGTGGAGATGCGCCTCAACGGCGGCGCCTGGACGAAAGTGCCGGTGACGGACCACATCGCGGCGTGGCCGCTGGACCTCGCGCCGGGTGCGAACCGGGTGGAGGCGCGGTCGGGGGCGCTCGGCGATGCAGTGGAATGGACGTGGGAGACGCAGCCTTAGGACGTCCCCGCCCTTCGTCATTGCGAGCGCAGCGAAGCAATCCAGGGCGGTTTACGCACGCCCTGGATTGCTTCGCT
>NZ_BAAILP010000220.1:0-855 GCF_054589055.1 Novosphingobium sp. 11B
CAGGGTACGCCAGACGCTCGAGCGTGGGGCGGACGAGATCGGAAAGGGTGATGTTGTAGCGGCGAGCCTGCCGGAGCAACTGGTCGTGCAGGCCGTCTTCGAGACGCAGGGATATTCGTGCCATAGAAAGTCCTAATTCGGACGCCAGCACGTGGTGAAGCGACATTGTTCTACGTTGTCCGCCAGCCTGCGTAAATTGCTGGCTGACATGTCCGACATCCGATCACCGCGAACTGCCACCGGCAGTCGAAAAATGCCAAACGAAGACAGCGGCTTGATGTGATCGACGCGACGCTCTGGCTGCCGCGGCAGACGATCTGTGCCAGCTCGGCAGCCGCTCTGTGCCGCGACATAACCTCGCGATATCAGCCTGTTATGCGAAGCAGCACCCGTGCGTGGGGTGCATTACAAAACGCCCTCGGGCGTGCGTCCGGCCTTCGCGTGAGCCTGCGAATGCGCCCCCCGAATTCTCGATTCGGCGGGCACCATCGATGTTCGTTGCAATCCTGATTCGATCTGAAGCGCCGGAAACGCGAAAAGGGCCAGCGAGTACGCCGGCCCCCTTCCTGTTGATGCGGTGCTTCATGATGGATGATAGGGCGGGGAAGGCTTCCGTCCGGGGCACCCGGATCGATGAAGCATCAGGACTGGACCGGAAGTTCCGCAGCGACCACGAACGTCGCAAGGCGCGAGGTGCCGACGATGTGCATGGCCTGTGCCAGTTCCTTGAGGCAGGCGACAAGCGAGGTCAGTTCCTCCTCGCCGAGCGCATGATGTGTCGCGCGGCGTGCGATGACAGAGGCGACCTTGGGCTTGACGAACCTCACCCAGTTCGGGCGTTTATAGGGGCGGAGA
>NZ_BAAILP010000221.1:0-361 GCF_054589055.1 Novosphingobium sp. 11B
TGACTTGGGCGAGCGCTGGCGCCGGTGTTTTCCACCGCGTCAGGAGCAATGGGCTTTTCGAGGTTGACGGGACGAGGGCTCGGGTTTCGGCGGCATGGCCGCGCTGGCTATGTCGGCGCTGGCCGAAGACCGGTGGCGATGGCTTTGAACACGCCGGCGTCGGGGCATGCTGACGCGAAGGCGACACGGATACGCGAGGCGCTCTCGATGACGCGGGCAGCGACCTTGAGCAGCCGCAGGCGCAGAGTCGCGAACTCGGCAGCGGCCAGCGCAGTGGCCTTGGGGATGGCCTGCTGGATGCGCCACATCAGCCAGTAGGCGGCGGTATGCAGGATGAGGCGCATCTGGTTGGCATTGGCCG
>NZ_BAAILP010000222.1:0-1019 GCF_054589055.1 Novosphingobium sp. 11B
CCCACCCGACCTCCCATTAAGTATATTTCCGTGGGAGGTCGGGTGGGGGCGCGGGCCGGTGCCGGTGCCGCGTTCGTAATTCACGCCTCACCGACCATCCCGAAATGGGACGAGGGGATTCCACCGCTGGCACCTTTGCGACTTTTCGCGTTTTCCTAAGCTATTGCGCGTAGCAGGACCTTGCTGCCGCACCCGAAGGAACCGCGACGATGAAGACTCTGGCCCGAATGACCGTTCTGAGCCTGATGGGCACGATGATGCTTGCAGGCTGCGGCTCGGGCGACAAGCAGCCGGACCCGGCCGATACCGATCCAGCGCTCAATGGCGCGCTCGGCGACCAGATCATGGTCGATCCCGAGATGGCGGGGGATCAGGGCGCGGCTGTCTCCGCCGAGGGGCGCCGGATCACCGTCCCCGCGCAGGACCGCACGCCCGAAGCCATCGCCGCCGCCAAGAAGCAGGCGGCGCAGCTTGCCGGCGGCGCGCTCAAGCCCGCGCCCAGTCCGGCGCAGGGCGGGGGCGCGGCGCTCGCTGCCGGGGCTGCCACTGCCGCGCAAGTCGCTGCGGAGGCGAAGGTCGCCAAGGCGGATTGCTCGGCCAAGGTGCAGTATTCCAACACCTGGGCGGCCAAGCTGCCCGCCGAACTGCCGGTCTATCCGCGCGGCGCGGTACAGGAAGCGGCCGGGATCGACGGTCAGGGCTGCGCGCTGCGCGTGGTCAACTTCGCGACGCCGGTGAGCGTCAGCGACGTGGTGAGCTTCTACTACACCAGGGCGCTCGGGGCCGGATATGGGGCCGAATACAAGATCGACGGTGGCGACAGCGTGCTGGGCGGCCGCAAGGACGGCAAGGCTTACGTGGTCTACGCGCGCAAGCTGGACAGCGGGCTGACCGAAGTGGACCTCGTTACCAGCGGGAAGTGAGAGGCACGCACCCAGTCCGTACCTCCCCGGTTCGTCATTGCGAGCGCAGCGAAGCAATCCAGGGCGGAGCTTAACAGCCCTGGATTGCTTCGCTGC
>NZ_BAAILP010000223.1:0-252 GCF_054589055.1 Novosphingobium sp. 11B
TCGCAGTTCACCAGCATGGACTGGGCGGCCTTCATCCGGGCTCACAATCTTGAGCACTCGATGAGCCGGCGTGGCAACTGCCACGACAACGCGGTGGCCGAGAGTTTCTTTTCCTCGCTCAAGCGTGAGCGCATTAGGCGCCGGACCTACAAAACACGCGATGAAGCCCGGCAGGACGTGTTCGATTACATCGAGATGTTCTACAATCCGGTCCGCAAGCAGGTCAGGAACGGGATGCTGTCCCCCGCACAG
>NZ_BAAILP010000224.1:0-2907 GCF_054589055.1 Novosphingobium sp. 11B
AGCGATGGGGAGGGGGACCGCCCGCGCAGCGGGTGGTGGAGGGGCTTGGGGAATACAAAACCCCCTCCGTCACCGACTTCGTCGGCGCCGCCTCCCCATCGCTGCGCGACAGGGAGGATAAGGGTCAGCCGGGCCTTTTTCGCCGCAGCAGATACCGCCACACGCCCACGCAGTTGATCGCGAACAGCGCCACGTTCTGCAGCCCGATCCCCTCGGCCTTGTCGTCGAGGAATCCCCAGGCCACCAGGGCGATCGAACTGGTGACGAAAATGACGAAGCCCCAGCCGGTCCATTTGCGGCCGAGGTCGAGCGATACGATAAGCGCCGCCACGGTTCCCGCAGCGGCGCCATAGTATTGCAGGCATTGCAGGACGACTTGGCTCATCCTCTCGCCTTCTTCTCAGGCCCTGTTGTGTTTGTCATCAGGCCCGGGCTCTTGCGGCCCCTCTCCTACTCGTGAAACGTCAGGTGCGCAGTTGCAGCGGCTCCAGTTCCTGTGGCCGGGCGCTGTCGGGGCATCCGGCAAGGGCATAGGAGATCGCGGCGAGGATCGCCTGTCGTGTAAAGGGTTTCTGGACGACCCCGATCGCGGTCGGCGCCGGAGTGTCGATCTGGCCGGGATTGGCGGTGACGTAGATCACCCGCACGCCGTAACGGCCGGAGAGATCGCGTGCGATAGCCGGGCCGGTGAGCCCGTCGCGCAAGTTGAGATCGACGAGCGCCACATCAGGAACATCACCCAGCATGCCTAGCGAAGCCATGTCCGGAACCGTGCCGACGACGGCATGGCCGCCATCGGCAAGGATATCTTCCAGTTGCAGCGCTACCAGGAACTCGTCCTCGACGATGAGGATTTTCCCGGAGCTGGCCACCATCGCATCCAAGGTACGTTGTCCCGGTTCAGGCAGCCACGCGCTGGGCGAGGCGAACGGTGTCGGCATTAACGTTGGCGATCTTCACCAGTTCGCCGAAGAAGGCGTCGATCGCCTCGCCGCCAAGCACGAAGTTGTGGCGGAAGTCCGGCAGCTGGCCGGATTCGATGATCTTGGAGAGCATCGCGCGGGCGCGGCAGATGCGGCTCTTAACGGTGCCGAGCGCGATACCGCAGATATCGGCGATTTCCTCGTAGGAGAGGTTGCCCGCCGCTACGAGCACGAGGGCCTCGCGATAGGTTTCGGGGATGGCGGTCAGCGCGCGCAGGACGTCCGCCAGCTCGACGGCGCTTTCCTGGCTGGCTTCGGCGCGCAGGATGCGTTCCGCGGCCAGTTCGTCGTACTCGCCATGGAAGCGGGCGCGGCGGGCCTCGGAATAGAAGTGGTTGCGCAGGATGGTGAAAGTCCATGCCTTGAAGTTGGTGCCGGCGGCATAGCGCTCACGCGCCGCCCATGCCCGCAGCATGGCTTCCTGCGCCAGATCGTCGGCGCGGTCGCGGCAGCCGCACAGACCGCGCGCGAATGCACGCAGGTGCGGCGCTACCTCTGCCAGCGCGCGGCGGAAATCACGGTCGCTGAGCGCGACCTTTTCGGGCTGGACCCCTTCGACGCCTGCTTCGACAACAGTCGACATTGCGTTACCCTCCTCTGAGAAAACCAGTCGGATAGCTAACGGCGGTGCGGCGAAAATAGTTCCCGGCAATGTCCTGAAATCGCCCATTTCGTTGCGGAAGCGAAAGAAATCAGCGCCAGACCGAAAAACTTCCCGAAAAACTTTGCCGTATTTCCGCAGGATCGGCGGAACAATCATGGCCCATAAAAATTGAGGCCCCCGTCCACTTGAGTGGGCGAGGGCCTCCGGGATCGGATCACCACCGGTTTGCGGGGGGGGTGGGGGAGCCAGTGGTGATATTGCGGGAACGTAGCGCCCCTTCGTTGGTTCCCGAAAAAGCGTCTCACCGCAAAAAATTTTCCGGTTGCCCTATACGCCCGGCGGAGTCAGACAAACGACACCGGCCTTCAGGCGCAAAGGGCGCCCATCGACGTGCAATCGGGAAGCCAACTTCCCCCATAGGCCTTGAGGAACTTGAATGTCCGTCTCTGATCAGATTGCGATCCAGCTGCCTTACCTGCGCCGCTACGCGCGCGCCCTCACCGGCTCGCAGCATTCGGGCGACGCCTATGTCCGCGCGACGCTGGAAGCGGCCCTCGCCGACCGCTCGCTGCGCGATGCCATCGCCCGCAGCCGCGCCGCGCTGTATGAGGCCTTCACGCGCATCTGGTCGACCGGCCATGTCGAGGAACCCGCGGGCGACATCGGCGGCGGGCACGAGCAGGCCGCGCAGGAGCGCCTCGCCGCCGTCGCGCCGACGCACCGCCAGGCGCTGCTGCTGACCTCGGTGGAGGAATTCACGCGCGAGGAAACCGCGACGATCCTCGGCCTCGAGGTCGAGGAAGTCGATGCGCTGGTTTCCCAGGCGATTGCCGAGATCGAAGGGGAAAGCGCAACCCGCGTCCTCATCATCGAGGACGAGCCGCTGATCTCGATGCAGCTGGAAGGTCTCGTAACGGACCTTGGCCATACCGTCGTCGGCACCGCCGCCACGCACAAGCAGGCAATCGAAATCTTCGAGAAGCACCCCGCCGGCCTCGTCCTTGCCGATATTCAGCTGGCCGATGGCAGCTCGGGCATCGATGCGGTGGAAGACCTGCTCAAGTTCGGCGAAGTGCCGGTGATCTTCATCACCGCCTACCCGGAACGCCTGCTCACCGGCGAGCGGCCGGAGCCGACCTACCTCGTGACCAAGCCGTTCCAGGAAACCACCGTGCGCGCAACGATCAGCCAGGCGCTGTTCTTCAACTCGACGCGCCCGCAGGCCTGAAGGCCCGGCGCCTCCGGGAACATCGCTCATAGACCGCCGGTAGCGCGCGCCTTCCGATGCGACGCCGTCATTCCCGCCCGGGCGGGAATGAC
>NZ_BAAILP010000224.1:3096-13272 GCF_054589055.1 Novosphingobium sp. 11B
CCGGCCTCCGCCTCTTCGGCGGCGACGAAGGTTTCGACCGGCTGGTTCTGCTTCGCGGCGAACTCGCGCACTTCCTGGCTGATCTTCATCGAGCAGAACTTCGGCCCGCACATCGAGCAGAAATGCGCCGACTTCGCGCCCTCCGCAGGCAGCGTCTGGTCGTGGTACTGCTCCGCCGTGTCGGGATCGAGCGACAGGTTGAACTGGTCGCGCCAGCGGAACTCGAAACGGGCGCGAGACAGCGCATCGTCGCGGACTTTGGCCGCCGGGTGGCCCTTCGCCAGATCGGCGGCATGGGCGGCCAGCTTGTAAGTAACCACGCCGACTTTCACGTCGTCGCGGTCGGGCAGGCCGAGGTGCTCCTTGGGCGTCACGTAGCAGAGCATCGCCGTGCCGTACCAGCCGATCATCGCCGCACCGATGCCGCTGGTGATGTGGTCGTAGCCTGGAGCGATGTCGGTGACGAGCGGACCGAGGGTATAGAACGGCGCCTCGCCGCAGGCGGCCAGCTGCTTTTCCATGTTCTCCTTGACCTTGTGCATCGGCACATGGCCCGGCCCCTCGATCATGACCTGCACGTCCTGCTCCCAGGCGCGCTTCGTCAGTTCCCCCAGCGTGTAGAGTTCGGCGAACTGCGCCTCGTCGTTGGCATCCGCGATCGAACCGGGGCGCAGGCCGTCACCCAGCGAGTAGGCGACGTCGTAGGCCTTCATGATCTCGGTGATTTCGTCGAAGCGTTCGTAGAGGAACGATTCCTTGTGATGCGCCAGGCACCACTTGGCCATGATCGAGCCGCCGCGGCTGACGATGCCGGTGACGCGCTTCGCCGCCAGCGGCACGAAGGGCAGGCGAACCCCGGCGTGGATGGTGAAGTAATCGACGCCCTGCTCGGCCTGTTCGATCAGGGTGTCGCGGAAGACTTCCCAGGTCAGGTCCTCGGCAATGCCGCCGACTTTCTCCAGCGCCTGATAGATCGGCACGGTGCCGATCGGCACGGGGCTGTTGCGAATGATCCACTCGCGCGTGTCGTGGATGTTGCGCCCGGTCGAAAGGTCCATGACGGTGTCGGCGCCCCAGCGGATCGACCAGACCATCTTGTCGACCTCGTTCGCCACGTCCGACGCGACGGCAGAGTTGCCGATGTTGGCGTTGATCTTGACCAGGAAATTGCGCCCGATCGCCATCGGCTCGCTTTCGGGGTGATTGATGTTGGAGGGGATGATGGCGCGGCCGCGCGCGACTTCCTCGCGCACGAACTCGGGCGTCACGTAGTCCGGGATCGATGCGCCCCAACTTTCACCATCTCTGGCCTGCCCGTCGCGCACGTATTCCCTGAGCATGGCGCGGCCGAGGTTCTCGCGCTCCGCCACATATTCCATCTCCGGCGTGATGATGCCGCGCCGGGCATAGTGCATCTGGCTGACGTTCATGCCTGCCTTCGCGCGCAAGGGCCGCCTGACGACGTTGGGGAAGGCCGGAACCCCTGCCGAACGGTCAGGCCCCTTGAGGCCGTTGTCCTCGGGCTTCACCTCGCGCGCGGCGTAATCCTCCACGTCGCCGCGAGCGACGATCCATTCGCGGCGCTTGGGGGCGAGGCCCGCCGAAATGTCGATCGTGACATCGGGGTCGGTGTAGGGGCCGGAGGTGTCGTAGACCCGCACCGGGGCCTCGCCGCTGCCGGGTTCGAGGTGGATTTCGCGCATCGCCACACCCAGCGGGCCGACGTGGATCTTCCTCGATCCACGGATGGGGCCGGTGGTCACGCCGATCTCGAGCTTGGAATTGATGTCTGCCATGGATTGCCTCTCTTTTTCTCCATGGGACGAAAAAAGAGACGCATTGCGGGCGTTGAAACATGCTCAAACCCGACGCTCCACTTCCTCCGCCCGTACTAACGGGTTCAGGTTCGACGGGTCTTGTGGAGCATACCCACAACTCTCAGCCACTTGCTGGCTCCCCGGGGACGGCGCAGTGATAGACGCGCGTATCGGCGGGGTCTAGAGGCTTGAGCCCATGCCGATGCTCTATCGCCTCGACGCGCCCGCGCCGCATGTCGCACGCTCCTTCGGGGCCGAATCCGGCAATGACCCGTGGGACGGCGGCCACGTCGCGCCCGGGCAGTTCGCGCCGGTCATAACGGCTGGGCGAGAGGCGATCGCCGGGCCGAGGCCCCACTATCGCACCCCGCGCCGGATGATCCCGCGCCTCTGGGGCGTACCGCCGCCGCCCTCGGTGCACGAGCAGCGCGGCATCCTGACGGTGCGCAACCTCGACAGCCCGTTCTGGATCGGCAACTTGCGCAACAGCGAGTTCCGCTGCCTGGTCCCCGCCACGGCCTTCATGGAATGGGGCCGCCCCTCGCCCACGGATGGCAAGCGCCGCCAGTGCTGGTTCGCCTGCGCCGACCAACCGGTCTTCGCCATGGCGGCGGTATGGAAGGACAGCGAGATTCCCTCCTTCGCCCTCCTCGCCTGCGAAGCGAACGCGGCACTGAGAGCAGAGGGGCGAGAGACGATGCCGGTGATCCTCCCACCCGATCCGGCCGTGCAGGACACCTGGCTGCGCGGCGCCTGGGACCGCGCAAAGAGCCTCATCGCGCCTTATTCCTCGTCCCTCATGGCGATGCGCGTGGCGGGCTGAGCCCATCGCTATCCGAGACGCGACCAATCCCGTGCCACATGCTTGTTGCTCCTCCGATATCGATCAACTTTCTCGATCGCAGTAAGGGGATTGTAAAATGATCGAGCTGAACGACGCGGCAAAACTGGACCGACGAACCGCCTTGGGACTGGGCGCCACCGCGCTTGCCGCAGCCTCGCTTCCGGCGGCGGCCGCAACGCCGAAGAAGCGCCTGCTCGATCCCGCCAATGCAGCCGACGCCTCGCTGATCTATCGCAAGCTGCGCTATCGCACGGACGACGGCCTCGTCTTCTCGTGGATCAAAGGTCCGTACATGGCCGCGACGGGCGGCGACCTGATTCCGGTCTATGCGATCAACCTCGGATCGATCCAGCGCATCACGCACAAGACCGACGGCAGTTTCGAGCTGATCGACCTGGAGATCAGCTTCCGCGTCGATATCGACACCGGCCGTCGCCTCACCGACCTCCGCAACCCGATCACGGGAGAGACCGTGAAAGTCGGCGGTCGCGGTCCGATCCCCACGCGCGTGCGGGTTTCGGCGACCAACGAGATCGACATTCCCGACGTCCCGGGTACGCCCCGCTTCGAGCACGTCCACACCCCCGCCGTGCCCTTCACCTTGCGCACCGGCGAGATCGCGGTACGCGACCGCTCGCACGCCCGGGTGACCGCCCCCGACGGCTCGGTGTCCTATCTGAACGAAGTGAGCACCCTGTCCGCGCCGAGCGCGCTGGTGCTGGACCCGGCGGTCACCAACGTCGACACGCGAGTGCAGTCCAATGACGTGCGCAGCTGGCCAGAATGGCTGCGGATGGGAGATCGCCCCGGTACGCTCAATCTGTTCGGCAACGGCGGCAAGGTGAAGCGCTTCGAGGACCTTCCGGCGGACTGGCACGCCATGCTCGAGACGTATTATCCGCAGATCGCCAAGGACCCCGTCGCCGCTCTCGACAAGGCGGGGTAACAGGGCACGCCTTGTCTCAGGCAAGGAAGGTGGCCATCTGCGGTAGATGGCCTCCGCGACCCTCGACGCCCTCCTCGGCGAAATCCGCGCCTGCCGCCTGTGCGAGACGGCGCTGGGCTTCGAGCCGCGCCCGTTCGTCGCGGCCAGCCCCTCCGCGCGCCTGCTCATCATCGGGCAGGCGCCGGGCAGCAAGGTCCATGCCAGCGGCATAGGCTGGGACGACGACAGCGGCGACCGGCTGCGCGGCTGGCTGGGGCTCGACAAGGCCATGTTCTACGACACCGCGAAAGTCGCGCAGATGCCCTCCGGCTTCTGCTATCCGGGCAAGGCGAGCGGCGGCGACAAGCCCCCTCGCCCCGAATGCGCCCCGCGCTGGCACGCGCCGCTACTGGCCGAACTGCCGCAGCGGCGCCTGACCCTGCTGGTGGGGCAGTACGCCCAGAAACGCTACCTGCCGCGCGGCTTCGCGCCCAACCTCACCGAAACGGTGCGACGGTGGCGCGAGGCACCGGAAGGACTGTTCCCCCTTCCGCATCCGGCGTGGCGCAGCCGGCTGTGGATGGCGAAGCACCCGTGGTTCGAAGCGGAAGTGCTGCCTGACTTGCGCCGAAAGGTGATCGAAGCCGTCGAAGGCTCCCCGCATCAGAACGTATAGGCCACGCCCGCGCCCAGGACCCACTGGTTCGCACTGCCCCGCAGCGAGGTGAACGGCGTGTCCTTGCCGTCGTTCAGCATGCGCGAATAGTTCGCCACTCCGAACACCGAAAGCCCACCGTCGCGCACGTCGCCGGAGAGGTCATAAGCCATCAGCAGCGAGGTGTTGACGCTGTCCCAGCCGCCCTTGGCATTGTAGACCGGCAGCCCGCTCGCAAGGCTTTGCCCCGGATTCACCGAGTAATAGTAGCGCGCGAACTTGTCATCGACACGGCGGGCGCTGACCGCCAGCACCGTGACGACCGCCGGGCTCAGGGGCGTCGTGTAGCTGATCGCGGGGGACCAGACCATGCCCTTGTAGGCGCCGTTCACGTCCCACTTCACGTCGCTCGACAGCGTGAGCGTATCGTAGTCGTGCAGCACGCGGTACTTGGTCACGCCCGCGCTGACGCCGACCTCGATCGCCGGATCGAGCTTGCCTGCCGCCCGCACGACCTCGTCCCGCACGCGCCGGTTGCGATTGAACGAGGCCGTGACGACCGGCCCCAGCGAAAAGCCGATGCCCGAATCCTTGTCGTCGGGAATGAAGTCCAGCGCCACGCCCGCAACGCGCGGATTGATGTCCACGCCCTTGAAATGGCCGCGCACCAGCGGCACCGGCGAGAGGATGTAGTCATCCGAGCCACGATAGCTGGGCACATAGACGGCGCCGACACCGACCGTCAGGTAATCACCGTCGAGAACGTTCTCGGTCGGCTGTTGCTGCGGCGCCTCCTGCGCGATGGCGGGCATCGAAAGAAGGGCGGCAGATGCCGTGCAAATCCGTAAGACAAGGCGTGAATTCATGACGGTCCCCTGAAGATCTTGAGAGACCAACGCTTTGCGGGACCTAACAGTTGCCTCGCTTGGCTTTCAAGCCGACGACTGCCAGTCACGCACCGCCTCGATCGGGTGCACCAGCATCAGGACGTTGAGGGTCAGGTTGTCCCGAATCATGAACAGCGTGAACGTCTCGAACACCAGCGCCAGAGCTACGCTGGCTCGGGCCGGGAGGCGCGCGGCGACAATGAAACCCAGCGCCATCCACCCCACGTCGCTCAGCGAGTTGAGCACGCTGTCGCCGCTGTAACCGTAGCTGATAGTGACTGAACGGTAGCGATCGATGATCAGGGGCGAGTTCTCCAGCAGTTCCCAGCCTCCCTCGAACGCCACCGCCAGCGGCAAGGCCCAGCGCGGCGACAGGACGCGGCCCAGCGCAGTCCACCGCCAGAGCGCGCGCGCGATTCCGTAGAAGATGAACCCATGGATGACGTGGCTGAAACTGTACCAGTCAGCGACCTGCTGGCTGTTCTGGTCCGACTGCACGTCCCCCGCCCAGAACCGGACGACGCCGCATGGACAGATCACCGGACGCCCCATGGCAAGCTCGACCGCCAGCAGCGCAAGGCCAAGAGCAAGCGCCAGCCACACCGCCGGACGATGCGGCAGCAGGGGCGAGCGTCCCGCGAGGTTCAGGATGCCGCGGCACCTTCGGGCAGCGTCTCGTTCCCGTCGCCGAGGCGGCGCTGCATGAGGAACACGTCGATCCACTGACCGTGCTTCCAGCCCGCCGCCGTCAGCGTACCGACCGGCAGGAACCCCGCCCGCGCGTGGAGCACGACCGAGGCCGGTTCCGAGGCCGCGATCACCGCAAAAGCCTGCCGGAAACCGCGCTTCTCGCACTCGGTGAGCAGTTCCTGAAGCAGCGCGCTGCCGATCCCGCGGTTCAGGCTGTCCTGGCACACGTAGATCGTCGTCTCGACGCTGTAGCGATAGCCCGCACGCGGGCCGTAGCGCTGGGCAAAGCCGAAGCCGAGCACCTTGCCGTCATCGTCGCGCATGACGAGGAAGGGATAGCCGCCCTTGATAAGCTCACAGATCCGCCGTTCCGATTCCGCCTCGTCAGGTGGCTCGGTCTCGAACGTCGCGGTGCTTTCCAGCACGTAGTGCGCGTAAATCTCGGCTATTGCGGCCGCATCCCCCGACGCGGCGTCGCAAACTGTCAGTTGCCCTGTCATCGTCACGAACATGCAGTAAAGCGAGGGGTCTGCCAAGTTGCAGCAATCGTTCGCAGTGCCTAAACAACGCCGCGATGCAGCAAAAATCGGCCGATCCGGCGTTCTGTGACCTCGCGATACTCGGCGGCGGCCTTGCCGGCGGGCTGATCGCGCTTGCCTTCGCGGCGCGGCGACCGGACCTTCGTGTGGCGATATTCGAGCGTGATCAACGACTTGGCGGGGAACACGTCTGGTCCTTCTTCGCCAGCGACCTGCCCGAAGGCGGCGAGGCGCTGCTGGACCCCATCGTCGTTGCCCGTTGGGACGATTACGAGGTGCGTTTTCCCGGCACCAGGCGGCACCTAACGACACCCTACCGGAGCGCAACGGGCACAAAGCTCGACGCGGCGGTGCGCGCAGCGCTGCCCGCCGACGCCATCGTCACCGGCTTCGAAGTCGAGCACGCCGACGCCACCAGCGTCACCCTGTCCGATGGTCGCCGCTTCGCCACCGGGGCGGTGATCGACGCGCGGGGGAGCCGGGGCCTGCCGCACATGGCAGGCGGCTGGCAGAAGTTCGTCGGGCTGTCGCTGCGCCTCGCTTCGCCGCATGGGCTGGCGCGGCCGGTGGTGATGGATGCCACCGTCGCGCAGATCGACGGCTACCGCTTCGTCTACTGCCTGCCCTTCTCCGATACCGAGGTCTTCGTCGAGGATACGTACTATTCCGATACCTCCGACCTCGACCTCCCGGCCCTGCGCACCCGCATCGCCGACTATGCCCGCGCGCAAGGCTGGCAGGTCGAGAGTGTTGCCTACGAGGAAACCGGCGTCCTTCCCGTCATCGCCGAGGGGGATTTCGAGGCGTTCTGGCGCGCCGGAAGCCCCCTGCCGCGTGCCGGAACCCGCGCCGCCTTGTGCCATCCGCTGACATCCTACTCGATTCCCGATGCGACAAGATTCGCGCTTTACCTGACCAGCCTCGACAATCTCTCCGGGTCCGCCCTATTGAGGACCAGTCATGACAGGGCCGCACAGCACTGGCGCCAAGGGCGCTTCTATCGAATGTTGAGCAAGATGCTCTTCGGCGCCGCACACGGCCCGGATCGCTGGCGCATGCTGGCGCGCTTCTACACGCTGCCCGAAGGGCTGATCGAACGGTTCTACGCAGGCCGCTCGACCCCGCTCGACATGGCGCGGGTGCTGGCCGGAAAGCCGCCGGTGCCGGTGGGCGCGGCGCTCGCCAGCCTGACCGGACGCGGGCGTCCGCTGGCTGATCTGGGAGCCGTATCGTGAAGAAGGCCTGCGTCATCGGCGCCGGTTTCGGCGGCCTTGCCCTCGCGATCCGGCTCCAGAGCAGCGGCATCGCCACCACCCTGATCGAAGCGCGCGACAAGGTGGGCGGCCGCGCCTACTCCTGGCAGCGCGAGGGCTTCACTTTCGATGCCGGCCCCACCGTCGTCACCGACCCCGAATGCCTGCGCGAGTTGTGGAAGCTCTCCGGCCACGACATCGCCGACGACGTGACGCTGATGCCGGTCATGCCGTTCTATCGCCTCAACTGGACCGATGGTGTCACTTTCGACTACTCGAACGACGAAGGTTCCCTGCGCCGCGAGATCGCCCGCGTCGCCCCCGGCGACCTTGCCGGGTACGAGGAGTTCGAACGCTACGCCGCCGGGGTCTGGCAAGAAGGCTACGTCAAGCTGGGGCACGAGGCGTTCCTCGACTTCTCCAGCATGATCAAGGCCGCGCCCGCGATGATGCGCTATCAGGCGTGGCGCTCGGTCTATTCGATGGTCTCGCACTACGTGAAGGACGAGCATCTGCGCCAGGCGCTCTCGTTCCACACCCTGCTGGTGGGCGGCAACCCGATGAGCACCAGCGCGATCTACGCCCTGATCCACAAGCTGGAAAAGGACGGCGGCGTGTGGTGGACCAAGGGCGGCACCAACAAGCTGGCGCAGGGCATGGCGAACCTGTTCGAGCGCCTCGGCGGCACGCTGCGCGTCGGCGACAAGGTCCGGCAGGTCCACACCATCGGCGATCAGGTCACCGAAGTGGAATGCGAGAGCGGCTGGCGCGAACGTTTCGACGCGGTCGCCTCCAACGGCGACCTCATGCATACGTACGCCAGCCTCCTCGGCGACATGGTGCGCGGCAAGGAGATGGCCAGGAGCCTCACCAAGAAGAGCTTCTCGCCAAGCCTGTTCGTCGTGCACTTCGGGCTGGAGGGCACCTGGCCCGGCATCCCGCACCATACGATCCTGTTCGGCCCCCGCTACAAGGGCCTGCTCGACGACATCTTCGAGCATGGCGTGCTGCCGCGCGATTTCTCGATCTATCTCCATCACCCGACCGTCACCGATCCCTCGATGGCGCCGCCGGGCAAGAGCACGTTCTACGCGCTCGTTCCCGTCGCCCACATGGGCAAGCTGCCGATCGACTGGGCGGAAGTCGGCCCGGTGCTGGAACAGCGCGTGATCCGCGAAGTCGGCCGCCGCCTGATCCCCGACATCGAGGACCGCATCGTCACCCGCTTCCACTACGCCCCGCCCGATTTCGAGGCGGACCTCGGCGCGTGGAAGGGCAATGCCTTCAGCCTCTCGCCGATCCTGACGCAGAGCGCCTTCTTCCGCGGCCACAACCGCGACGACAAGCTGAAGAACCTCTACCTCGTCGGCGCGGGCACGCATCCGGGCGCGGGGATTCCCGGCGTCGTCGGCAGCGCCAAGGCCACCGCCAAGCTGATGCTGGAAGACCTCAGGTGAGCCGGGAAGTCCACGCCCTCAATGCCGCATGGGGCTGGACCGGCGTGCACTTCGCCGAGGTCGTCGCGCACAGCCTGATGGGGCACATGCTCGTCACCGACGATGCGGGCGCGTTCCATTACGTCGATCCCGATCTCGGCGAAGTCACCCCGCTCGGCACCGAGGCGGAGGCCAAGGCGCACATGGCCCTGGACGAGACGAAGGCGATCTGGCGTGCGGACGCCCTTGTCGATGCGGCGTTAAAGCGGCTAGGGCCTGCCGCATCGGGCGAGGTCTACAGCCTCACCCCGCAGGCGCTCGTCGCCGGGGACTATGCCCACGAACATCTGGTGCGGATCGATTTCGTCCGCCTCATCCAAATCACGGGTGACCTCGCCCGGCAGACGCGCGATCTTCCGGAGGGCGCGCTGGTTAATATCAAGGTAGTTGACTGACATGAAGCGTCTCGCCGTCTATTGCGGCTCCGCCACTCCCGCCGATCCCCGCTACGTCCAGCTTGCCGCGGACGTCGGCACCGCGCTTGCCACGCAGGGCATCGGCGTCGTCTACGGCGGCGGTCGCCTCGGCCTCATGGGCGCCGTCGCGGGTGCCGCGCTGGCGGCGGGCGGCGAGTGCATCGGCGTCATCCCCGAAGCCCTGACCGGCAAGGACGGCAAGGGCGGCGAAGTCGCCAACTACGATTGCGAACTGACGATCGTGAAGACCATGCACGAGCGCAAGGCCAAGTTCACCGAGCTGTCCGACGGCTTCCTCGTCCTGCCCGGCGGCGTCGGCACCATGGACGAGCTGTGGGAAGCGGTCAGTTGGGCGCAGCTGGGCTATCACGACAAGCCGGTCGGCGTGCTCAATGCCTTCGGGTTCTACGACGGGCTGCTGGCGTTCAACCGCCACATGGCCGAAGTCGGCTTCGTGCGCCCGGCGCACCAGGGTATCCTGCTGGCCGATACCGAACTGGCGCCGCTGCTCGACCGCATGCACGCGCACCAGCCGATCGTGCCGATCGTGAACATGGACCCGAACACGCTGTGATGCGCGCGGCCTGCCTGTCTCCCCTCCCGCTTGCGGGAGGGGCCGGGGGTGGGCCTGTTTCCCGCACGTCCGTGGCACCC
>NZ_BAAILP010000224.1:13448-17188 GCF_054589055.1 Novosphingobium sp. 11B
GCCCACGAGTCCATCCGGCGCGGGTCGAAGAGCTTCGCCGCTGCCAGCCGCCTGTTCGACCGCGAAACGCGCGAGCGGGTCTGGCTGCTCTACGCCTGGTGCCGCGCCTGCGACGACATCGCCGACGAGCAGGAGTTCGGTGGAGGACATGGGGGCGGCGCCTCCACCCCCGGCAAGCTCGACCCCGAATCGCGCCTCGCCACGATCCGCACCCTCACCGAACTGGCGATGGCCGGGGAAGCAACCGGCTCGCCCGCCTTCGACGCACTCGGCCAGCTCATGCGCGAGACGCCGATCACCCCCGCCATGGTCGAGGACGTGCTCGCCGGCTTCGCGCTCGACGCCGCCGAATGGCGCCCGCGCTCCGAAACCGACATGCTGCGCTACTGCTACCACGTAGCGGGCGCGGTGGGGGTGATGATGGCCGCCGTCATGGGCGTGCCCGCCGACGACGAGGACACGCTCGACCGCGCCTGCGACCTCGGCATCGCCTTCCAGCTCGCCAACATCGTGCGCGACGTGTGGGAGGACGACGCCAACGGCCGCTGCTACCTGCCGGTCGAATGGCTGGTGGAGGCCGACATCCCCCCCGGCGAGATCACCAAGCCGCACTATCGCCACGCCCTCGTCCCGCAAGTCGCGCGGGCCTGCGCGATGGCGCGCGAATACGAGGCCTCCGCCCGCGTCGGCGCGGCGAAGCTGGCGTTCCGGCAGCGCTGGGCCGTGCTCTCGGCGGCAGGCATCTACGGCGGCATCGCGCGGGAGGTCGAACGCCTCGGCGCCCATGCATGGGACCACCGCGCAAGGGTGAGCATGCCGCAAAAGCTCCGCCTGATTGCCGGCGCTTTCTTCGAAGCGAAGCGTGAGCCCGTACCCGCGCCGATACCCCGGCCATCGCGCCGCGAACTGGCACGCCTTTCGTCGTCCCGGACGACGTGAAACCCTCTAAGCAATAGACCGGAAACAAATCCGTAGGACCCGGCGTTACCCACGCACACAACTGTTGGGAGCTACGTCCATGCTATTCACCATCGCCGCCATCCTCATCGTGCTCTGGCTGCTCGGCTTCGTCGTGTTCCATGTTTCCAGCGCGCTGATCCACGTGCTGCTGGTGATCGCCATCGTCGTGGGTCTCGTGCAGCTGTTCCGCGGCCGCAGGGTATAAAAAAGCGCGTGCGCCCCGTCAGTGACCGACTGGCGGAGGCGCATTGCGGTAATACTCCGGCGGGTTGAGACGGCGGAACAGCCGTCCGCCCTCCGAATAGAGCACCAGTACCAGCGCGATCAGCCCGCAGATCACCATGGCCGCCATGATCGGCCGCGCGGTGCCGTCGTAAGCCTGTCCGATCAGCGACCCCAGCGTCGCCCCCAGCACCATTCGCACGAACGCCATGACCGAGGCCGCCGCCCCCGCGATCCGCGCGAAAGGCTGCAGCGAGATCGCCTGGAAGTTCGAGCCGATGAAGCTGAGCATGCACATCGACAGCGTCATCAGCGGCAGGAAGGTCCACAGCCCTTCGCCCCGCATCGCCAGCGCGAGATGAAGCGCGCCCACCGCGATGTAGCACAGCAGGGCCGCGTGCGAGACGCGCCGCGCACCGAACCGCTCGACGATGCGGGCGTTGGCGAAGTTGGTGCAGGCCATCACCAGCGCCATGCAGCCGAAGATCACCGGGAACATCGTGCCCGCGCCGAAGTGCTCGCCCACCAGCTGCTGCGCGCTGTTGATGTAGCCGAACAGCGCCGCCTGCACGAAGGCCGCGCCCAGGAAATAGCCGAGTGACGCGCGCTCCTTCAGCGCCAGCCCCATGTTCCCCGCGATCACGCCGAAGCGCACGGGCTGGCGGAAATCGGGGTGCAGCGTTTCCGGCAGGCGAGTCCACGCCCAGGCGAAGACGCAGGCGGCAAGGCCGCCCATGATCCCGAAGATCCAGCGCCATCCCGCGAACAGCAGCACCGTCTGCCCCAGCATCGGCGCGATCATCGGCACCACCATGAAGGTCATCGCGATCAGCGACTGGCTGCGCGCCATGCGGTCGCCCTCGAACCGGTCGCGCAGGATGGTCATCGGCATGACGATCATCGCCGAGGTCACGAAGCCCATCATGCCGCGCGCGATCAGCAGCAACTCGAAGCTGGCCGAAACCGCGCAGACCATGGAGAGCAGCACGTAGGAAGTGATCGCCGTCAGCACCACCGGACGCCGCCCGAAACGGTCGGCCAGCGCCCCCGGAAACAGCGAACCGAGCCCCGAGCAGATCAGGAACACGCCGACGATCAGCTGGCGACGGTTGGGGTCGGCCAGGTGCAGGTCGGTGCCGATCGCGCCGAGCGCCGGCAGCATGACGTCGATCGCCAGCGCCTGCAGGGCTTGGAAGGAGGCCATCATGACGACGAATTCGAGCTCCCCCATCGGGAACTTGTCGGAGCGTGGTGCGGGGGAGGTCATGCGCTGGCGCATGCCGCACTTGGCATTGGATGGCCAGTGAAATCCCGCTCCGGATGGCGCATTCGGCCCGAACAGCGCTATATGATATTACATGTTTTCGCAGGACGATCATCGCCCCGGATCGGGAGAGGACGAGGCCGACGGCCTGCGCAAGATCATTCACGTCGACATGGACGCCTTCTACGCCAGCGTCGAGCAGCGTGACGATCCCTCGATCCGGGGGCTTCCCGTAGCGGTCGGCGGCTCGTCCGGACGGGGCGTAGTGGCGGCGGCGAGCTACGAAGCGCGCAAGTTCGGCGTGCGTTCGGCAATGCCCTCCGCCCGCGCCGTTCGCCTTTGCCCGGACCTCGTGTTCCGCAAGCCGCGCTTCGAGGTCTACCGCGAGGTCAGCCAGCAGATCCGCGCGATCTTCCTCGACTATACCCCGCATGTCGAACCGCTCTCGCTTGACGAGGCGTATCTCGACGTCACCGCCGACCTCAAGGGCATCGGCTCGGCCACCCGCATCGCGCAGGATATCCGCCGCCGGATCAAGGCCGACACACAGCTGACCGCCAGTGCCGGGGTGTCCTACAACAAGTTCCTCGCCAAGCTCGCCAGCGACCAGAACAAGCCCGATGGCCTCTGCGTCATCCGCCCCGGCGAGGGCGCGCAGTTCGTCGCCCGGCTACCGGTGCGCCGCTTCCACGGCGTCGGCCCGCGCGGGGCGGAGAAGATGGCGCGTCTCGGCATCGAGACCGGCGCCGACCTTGCGGGCAAGGACCTCGCCTTCCTGCGCGCCAACTTCGGCAGCTTCGCCGAATACCTGTTCCGCGCCGCACGGGGTGTCGACTTGCGCCAGGTACGTGCCGATCGCCCGCGCAAGTCGGTAGGCGGCGAGCGCACCTTCTTCGAGAACATCGAGGACCCGGTGGCCCTGCGCGAAACCATGGACCACATCGTCGATACGGTGTGGGAGCGCATCGAACGTTCCGGCGCGCGCGGCCGGACGGTGACGATGAAGCTGCGCTACGCCGACTTCCAGACCCTCACCCGCGCCCGCTCTTTGCATCATTTCGTGGCGGACAAGGCGGAGTTCTCGGCGATCGGCCATGCCTTGCTGGAGGACCACTTGCCCCTGCCCCAGCCGATCCGCCTGATGGGCCTGACGCTTTCGGCGCTGGAGCAGCGCGAGGAAGACGCGCGGCCCGCGAAGGACGGGCAGTTATCGCTGTTGTAGGAATCCTCCCTGTTCCGAAGGAATGGGGAGGGGGACCGCTCGCGTAGCGAGTGGTGGAGGGGGAGAAACCCC
>NZ_BAAILP010000225.1:0-2509 GCF_054589055.1 Novosphingobium sp. 11B
CGGACTTGATCCGGGACCGCTGGCCATGAACAGCCCACTTCGCTGCACGCGCTGCAAGCTCTCACCTAAAGACAGCCACCGGTCCCGGATCAAGTCCGGGACGACGGCAGGTTACCCTGCGGCGTAAGCCTCCAGCCGCTCGACATGCCGTGCGACCACCTCCGGCGGCAGGAAAGAGCCGGTGAAGCTGTTGCGCGCCAGCGTCACCAGGTCATCGCGCGAAAGGCCACGCGCCTCGGCGACGGCCCGGTAGTTGTCGGCCACGTAGCCGCCGAAATAGGCCGGATCGTCGGAATTCACCGTAGCTTTCAAGCCCTCCGCCAGCATGCGGTCGAGCGGGTGATCGGCAAGGTCCTTCACCACGCAGAGCTTGAGATTCGACAGCGGGCAGACGGTCAGCGTCATTCCCTCGGCCGCGAGGCGCGCAACCAGCGCTTCGTCCTCCAGCGCGCGGTTGCCGTGGTCGATGCGGTCGACGCCAAGCAGGTCCAGCGCCTCGTGGACGTAGGCGGGCGGGCCTTCCTCCCCGGCATGGGCGGTGATCTTCAGGCCCTTTTCGCGCGCCGCCGCGAAGACGCGGGCAAACTTGGCGGGCGGGTGGCCGACTTCCGAACTGTCGAGCCCCACCGCCGTGATCCTGCCCAGCCAGGGCTCGGCCATCTCCAGAGTGGCGAAGGCGGCCTCTTCCGGCAAATGGCGCAGGAACGAGAGAAT
This sequence comes from Novosphingobium sp. 11B, assembly GCF_054589055.1. Lineage (NCBI taxonomy): Bacteria > Pseudomonadati > Pseudomonadota > Alphaproteobacteria > Sphingomonadales > Sphingomonadaceae > Novosphingobium > Novosphingobium sp. 11B. Next base: position 715 of record NZ_BAAILP010000225.1, read on the forward strand.
AAGCTGCGACGTCAGGCCGAATTCGGCCTCGGCCGCCGCCATTGCCGACAACAGGCCCTCGATCACTTCGGCAAAGGGAATGCCGCGATCGGTGTGGGTCTGCGGATCGAACATGATCTCCGCATGGACAACGCCGTCCGCCGCAGCGCGCGTGAAGTACGCCATCGCGAGGTCATGGAAATCCGCGCGGGTGCGCAACACGTCGGCGCCCGCGTAATAGATGTCGAGAAAATCCTGCAGGTTCGAGAAGTCGTAGGCGGCGCGCACCTCCTCCACCGAGGCGTAAGGAATGGCGACATTGTTGCGCTGCGCCAGCGCGAACATCAGTTCGGGCTCGAGGCTGCCTTCGATGTGGAGGTGCAATTCGGCCTTGGGAAGGCCGGCGATGAACTGGGCAAGATCGGTCATGGTGTCCTTTTGTACGCGCATTCGCCCAGCAGGTAAGTACGGGAAATGGCGCGCTCGTCGCCGAGGATCTGGAGTGCGAAGAGCCGCGTGGCAAGGTCCGCGCCTTCTGTCCGTCGCTCCATCAGCGGCGTGGCGGCGCTGTCGAGCACGACGAAGTCGGCTTCCTGCCCCACTTCCAGCGCCCCCACGCGATCGGCGATGTGCAGCAGCGAGGCGCTTCCCGCCGTGGCGAGATAGAGCGCGCGGAACGGATCGAGCCGGTCCTCGCGGGCCAGCGCGGCCTGGTAGGCGAGGCCCGCCGTGCGCAGCATCGAGAACGACGTCCCCGCCCCGACGTCGGTGCCCAGGCCCAGCCGCAGCGCGTGCCGGTCCGCCTGTCCGAAGTTGAAGTGTCCGGACCCAAGGAACAGGTTGGACGAAGGGCAGACCGCCACGCCCGCGCCGCTCTCGTGCAGGCGCGAGCAGGCCCGGTCGGACAAGTGGATACCGTGTGCGAAGACCGAACGCGGCGTGACCAGTCCGAAGCGGTCGTAAGCATCGAGGTAGTCGGCGCTGTCTGGGAACCGCGCGGCCACGGCGGCGACTTCGTGGACGTTCTCCGACAAGTGCGTGTGCATCAGCACGTCGGGATGCTTGGCCAGAAGCGCGCCTGCGTCGGCCAGCTGCGCATCGCTGGAGGCGAGCGCGAAACGCGGGGTCACCGCGTAGCCCAGTCTGCCCCGCCCGCGCCAGCGCCGGATCAGCGCCTCGGTTTCGGCCCGTCCCGAAGCGACGGTATCCTGCAGGCCCTCGGGGCCGAGGTCCATCAGCACCTTGCCGGAAACGATGCGCATTCGCCGCGCCAGCGCGGCCTCGAACAGGGCATCGACCGACTGTTCGTGGACGGTTGGATAGACCAGCGCGCTGGTGGTTCCGTTGCGCAGCAGTTCGTCGAGGAAGAACGCCGCCACGGCATCGGCGTGGGTCTTGTCCGCGAACGCCTTTTCCGCCGGGAAGATGTGCTTGTCGAGCCAGTCGAGAAGCTGTTCCCCGTAGGAGGCGATGCGGTCGGTCTGGGGGTAATGGACGTGCGCGTCGATGAAGCCAGGAACGACGAGGCCGGGCAGCATTTCGGCATCGGGATACTTGTCCGCGAGGTCCGGGTAAGCGCCGCGCGCGATGACCACGCCATCCTCGACGACGAGCAGGCCGTCGGGTTCATGGCGCACGGCATCGGGCGCGTCATGCGGGACCGAGAGCAGTTCGGCGCGATAGGCGCGGATCATGCGCGCGTCGTCCCGGATGTGATCCGGGACCGCTGGCCGTGAACAGCCCACTTTTCGGCCAGGCGCCTTGCCGATGCTTCGCGCCCAAGGACTGCCACCGGTCCCGGATCACGTCCGGGACG
>NZ_BAAILP010000226.1:0-468 GCF_054589055.1 Novosphingobium sp. 11B
CTCGACTTTGTACGATCAGGTAGCGAAGCATAGTGCCTGAGCCATACGTTTTAGGCGGGTTGTGGGAATATAGTTCGGTTCTGGGTGCGGCGGGGAGTGTTGATTAATGTCGCCGACCCAGAGTTGGAGACGGACAGCTCCGATGGCGTCACTGAATGTCAGGTTGGTTTTTCGATACCAGGCGGCGGAATAAGGGGTGCTTTTAATGGTCAACAGATCGCAGGCCCATAGCGATATTAGGCTGTAGAGACCCAGCAGCGCCGGCGTGGTTCGCGCTATGGCTTTGTCGGTCCACTGGCGCTGTGTTTCGACACCAAGGTGAGCGCGGGTTTCTGCAAAGGTGACCTCGATCTGCCATCGGCGGACGTAGAGGGCGATCATCTCGGCGGGCTCGAGGGTGATGTCGGTACTGAAGAAGGCCTGCGGGTCGCGCTTTCCGTCAGGATCGCGAACCAGGACCCAGCGGAC
>NZ_BAAILP010000227.1:0-1065 GCF_054589055.1 Novosphingobium sp. 11B
GTAACCGCTGCACCGACCCCACGTATTCTGGTTGGTTTTTGAGGGGTAGATCTGCGCGAGACGTTGAGGAGCTCGAGCAGTGGTTGACGAAATTGATGCGGCGCCAAACGTTGGTTTGACGTGTGCGTCGCATAGTGCAAGTTCGCGTTTGACCGTTAGTTTGGAGCCAGTCCGGCGTCGGCACGAGCGATGGCCGGATGATGAGCGCGATCGTATTCTTGCGGAAAGCTTCACTTCCGGAAAAACGGTAGCGCAGGTTTCGCGGGATAACGGCGTCGGCCTTGGCCTGCTGCATTATTGGCGCCGGCAGGCGCGAGCGGCGGGGACCGTTGAAGAACTCCGGCTTGTGCCAGTGACGGTGGTTGGCGAGGAGCAAGCGCAAATGCCGGCCGTCCCGGCATCACCGCCCAGCATGGAATTGGTGGTGCGCGATGTGACAGTTCGTATTTGCGGCGCCGTCGAGGCGGAGCACTTGCGCACCGTTCTGGCGGCGATCCGGGAATGATCCCGATCGATGGAAGCGTGCGGATCTATGTGGCGACGCAGCCCATCGACTTCAGGGCCGGGATCAACCGGCTGATGGGACTGGTGACACATGTTCTGGGCCACGATGCCTGTGCCGGTGATGTGTTTGTCTTCCGCAACAAGGCGGCTGACAAGGTCAAGTTGGTCCGTCATGATGGATCCGGCGCGGTTATGGCGACAAAATGGCTCGACCGTGGGAGGTTCCACTGGCCCTCGTTGCAAGGAGGGACGCTTGCCCTGACGGGGCCGCAATGTGTGGCACTTCTATCGGGCCTGGACTGGCGCAGGCTGCCGTTCCAGGAGGAAAGGCGCCCTAAGGTTTTTGGCTGAAATCTGCGGTTTTGAGTGGCGGCGCAAGGGTGGTGTGGTATAATCCGCCATGCCCTCGCGAGCCGATGACCTTCCCGAAGATCTCGAACAGATGGCCGCCCTTGTGCGGGAACTCCGGGCTGAAAACGCTCAACTGCGCTCGCTCCTCAAAGGCATGGCCCAACAAGCATTCGGCAATCGATCGGAACGCGCCAGCGTCATTCTGGGAGA
>NZ_BAAILP010000228.1:0-836 GCF_054589055.1 Novosphingobium sp. 11B
CCCGTCTTGATGACGGCATGGGCAACGCGCGCCATCTTGGCGGTGAGCGCCGTCATCGCCTTGCGGCGACGATCGGCATCATCCGCGTGCCCGGCAGTGTATCGTCCGAGCTTGTCGCGGAAACTGTTGTTGCGCTGACGTGCGGCGACCTGGGCAGCCATCCAAAAGGTCCGCCGCAATCGCGCATTACCGTACTTGGACAGCATCGTGCGGCCTCGGAATGTACCGGACTGCCGGGTCGCAAGATCAAGACCGCAGAACTTCAGGAACTGACGGTGATGGCTGAAGCGGCGTAGATCGCCTGCCTCGGCGAGAATGGTCAACGCATTGATGGGCCCAATGCCGGGGATCATGCGCAGGAGCTGATAATCGCGGTTTTCGGCCAGCATGGCATGCGCCGTTCGCTCGATCTCGTCGCGCTGCCGGATCAGGTTGCGTGCTTGGGCGATCACCATGCGGAACATAGCGATCGAGACGGAATCCTCGTCGACAGGTAGCGCCACGGAGGCGCAGGCGGTCTCGTAGATATCGTTGATCAGCCGGGCTTTGGACACCTTGCGGCCGACCAAGTCCCATGCTTCGCGGGAGAAAGTCTCCTGGCCGAGCACAGTCATGCTGGCTGGAGTCGGGAATCGTTCGAGCAGAGCAAGGAACCAGTCGGATCGGCTGTTGCCAGCGAAGCGTTCAATCTCCGGGAAATAGAGCGGCAGGTAGTGGGTCAGGATGCGATGCCATGTCTGCGTCTTAGCCTTGGAGATCGCCTCGTGCGTTTTCGACATCTCCTGCAGGTCGTTGATCCCGGCGGCGAGCGGATCGACGTATCGCTGGGTGGCGCC
>NZ_BAAILP010000229.1:0-2309 GCF_054589055.1 Novosphingobium sp. 11B
GGGACCGCTGGCGTTTTACTGCAAGCCAACGTCCGGACGCCCAGCCGAGGGTTGGGCTTTGCGCGGCCAGCGGTCCCAGCCTTCGCTGGGATGACGGGGTTAGGCGCGCATCCTCCCCGTTCCGGGGAGGAAGTCACGGCACCCGTTTCTCCAGTTCCGCCAGCCATACCGCTGCGCTGGCGTCGGACGGTGCGCGCCAGTCGCCCCGGGGGCTGAGGGCTCCGGCGGTGGACACTTTCGGGCCATTGGGAATGGCCGAGCGCTTGAACTGGCTGAACGCGAAGAAGCGCGTCACGAACTTCTCCAGCCATGAACGGATGACCGGCAGTTCATAGGCGTTCTTCTTGGCTTCCGGGAAGGCGTGCGGCCATGCCCCCGCCGCCGTGTCGCGCCAGGCGTGCCAGGCAAGGAACGCGACCTTCGACGGCTTCTGCCCGAAGCGCATGACGTGGTGGAGGAAGAAGTCGTTGAGTTCGTAAGGCCCGATCTTCGCCTCGGTGCTCTGGATCGCGCCGTCGGCCCCGGCGGGCACCAGTTCGGGCGAAATCTCCGTCGCGAGGATTGCCAGCAGGATTTCCTCGGTCGAGGCGCTGAACTGGTCGGTCGTGGCGCACCAGCGGATCAGGTACTGGATCAGCGTCTTGGGCACGCCCGCGTTGACCGCGTAGTGGCTCATGTGATCGCCGACGCCATAGGTACACCAGCCCAGCGCCAGTTCCGACAAGTCGCCGGTGCCCACCACGAAGCCGCCGTGCTGGCTGGCAAGGCGGAACAGGTAGTCGGTGCGCAGCCCCGCCTGGACGTTCTCGAACGTCACGTCGTAGACCGGCTCGCCGTTGGCGAAGGCATGGCCGATGTCATGGAGCATCGTCGTCGCGGCGGGCCGGATATCGATCTCCTGCGCGGTGATGCCAACGGCGTCCATCAGCTTCCAGGCGTTGGACTTCGTGCCCTCGCTCGTCCCGAAGCCGGGCATCGTGTAGCCCCGGATGAAGCTGCGCGGCAGGCCCAGCCGGTCGCAGGCGCGTGCCGCCACGATCAGCGCGTGGGTCGAATCGAGCCCGCCCGAGATGCCGATCACCATCGACTTCGCATGGGTCGATTCGATCCGCCGCATCAGCCCGTCGACCTGGATGTTGAACGCCTCGTAGCAGTCGGCGTCCAGCCTGTCGGCGCGCGAGGGGACAAACGGGAAGCGGCTGACCGGGCGCACGAGGCCGATGTCGCCGCCGGCCGGGGCGTGACGGAACGCGACGGTGCGGAATGTTTCCTCCGGCTTGCCTGCCACATCCGCCGCATCGTTGAAGGTGGGGCTGCGCAGACGATCCATGACGATGCGGTCGCAGTCCACGTCGGCCACGCACAGTTCCGCTTCCAGCGAGAAACGCTCCGATTCCGCCAGCAGGTCGCCGAGTTCGTAGACGATGCCCTGCCCGTCCCATGCAAGATCGGTCGTGCTTTCGCCGTGTCCCGCCGCGCAGTAGATATAGGCCGCCATGGCTCGCGCCGACTGGGCCCGGCACAGCATGTGACGCTCGTCCGACTTGCCGATGACGATGTTGGAGGCGGACAGGTTCGCGAGGATCGTCGCCCCCGCCATCGCGCCCAGCGAGGACGGAGGCGTCGGCGCCCAGAAGTCCTCGCAGATCTCGACGAAGAAGCGGAAGTTCCTCAGCACTTCGGACGCGAAGACGAGATCGACGCCGAACGGCACCTCCTGCCCGTTCACGGTGATCGTGGAACCCCGGACGGTCTTGCCGCTCGCGAACCAGCGCTTTTCGTAGAACTCGCGGTAGTTGGGCAGGTAGGACTTGGGCACTACGCCCAGCAGGCGGCCCTGCGCGATGACGAGCGCGCAGTTGTAGAGCCGCCCCTTGCGCTCCAGCGCGGCGCCGACCAGCAGCACCGGCGAAAGGTCGGCGCTGGCCTTGACGATCTGTGCCACCGCAGCCTCGACCGCCTCGATCATCGCGCCCTGCAGGTGCAAGTCGTCGATGGCGTAGGAGGACAGGCTGAGTTCGGGGAAGACCAGCAGGTCCACATGCGCCGCATGGGCCCGGCGCGCTTCGGCAAGGATCGCGTCGCGGTTGGCGGCGACGTCGGCGGTCTTCACGCGCGGGGTCGAGGTGGCGACGCGCACGAAGCCGTGTTCGTGCATGGAGAAGAACGGGTGGCTGGTGTCGGTCATCGGCATTCCTCGAATTCGTCGTCCCGGACTTGATCCGGGACCGCTGGCCGTGAACAGCCCTTTTCTCGGCAGGGCGCCCTGCACGATGAAGCTCACCTAAAGACCGCCAGCGGTCCCGGAT
>NZ_BAAILP010000230.1:0-912 GCF_054589055.1 Novosphingobium sp. 11B
GGAAAATATCGATGATATGGGCGGATGCGTCTTGCCCCTCGATCAAGCACTCGACCACGTTGCTGAAAACAGCATCTTCTGGACCTGGACCTGACCAAAAACGTACAAAGTCGAGCTAAGTGTCTGATTCAAAATTGCGGGCGTGGCAATCAGGGCCTTGCGATGCGGCGAGCATATAGCTGGATGGATGCGATAAAGAGCCAAGCCGTGGCTGACGCGATGGTTTCCTCGAAGTCCTTTGCCAGACGCCGGTTGCGGCTCAGCCATGCGAGCGTTCTTTCGACGACCCATCGTCGCGGCAAGACCTCGAAGCCCTTGGCAGTATCGGACCGTTTGATGATTTCGACGGTCCACTTTCCGATCCGGCGCAGGGCCTCCCTGAGCTTGTTTCCGGCATAGCCGCCGTCCGCAAACACGTGACGCAGCCAGAGGAAGTGCCTGACGTTTTCTCCAAGGACCAGCGGTGCCCCGTCCCGGTCCTGAATGTCGGCGGCGTGCACAACGGCATGGACAAGATTTCCATCGGTGTCGGTCAGGATGTGCCGTTTGCGTCCTTTGATCTTCTTCCCTGCATCGTAACCGCACAGGCCACCGCTTTCGGTCGTCTTGACCGACTGGCTGTCGATCACGCCAGCGCTGGGAGAAGCCTCTCGCCCATCAGCTTCGCGGGCCATCATCAACAAGGTGTGGTTTATCGTCAGCCACAGCCCGTTGTCTCGCCACAAGTAGAACCAATGCCGCACGCTCGACACCGGCGGAAAGCAAGGCGGCAGCATCCGCCATGGCAGGTCTCCGCGCAGTAGGTACAGAATTGCCTCGACGATGCGTCGTAATGGCCATTTGCGGGGCCGTCCGACACGAGACGCAGGTGGAAGCAATGGCTCCAGCAGCGCCCACTCGGCATCCGTCAAA
>NZ_BAAILP010000230.1:1021-6280 GCF_054589055.1 Novosphingobium sp. 11B
GACAGAAGCGCGCGCTCGATCACTCCCTTCGCAGAACAGAATCATCTTGCACTACGGGCGGCAACCACAGAGGCGTCCAGTTGAAGGTGAAGTACGGCGGTATGGAGGTTTCCGATGCCCATCGGTTGCGGCAATTGGAGGACGAGAATGGCAAGTTGAAGCGGCTCTTGGCCGACAGCATGCTGGACAACGCGATCCTGAAGGACCTGCTGGGAAAAGGCTGACGACGCCGGGCCAGCGGCGCGACGTGGCGCTCGGTGTGATGCGGGACTACCAGGTCTCACATCGCCGGGCTTGCGTGCTGATTGCCGTCGATCCCAAGACGGTCAGGCGCGAACACCCGCCGGACCACGGAGCCATCCGCGAAGCCATGCGGGAAATCGCAGGGCAGCGCCGTCGGTTCGGCGTCACGCTGGGGCGCAAGGGCATGAGGATGAACCACAAGAAGCTTTACCGGCTATATCGGGAAGAAGGCTTGTCCGTGCGCCGACGGTGCAGCCGCAAGCGGGCCCAGGGCAGTCGGACGCCGGTGCAGGCGAGCGTGCCGGAATATTCAACCGTAAGACGCTCGTTATGAGCGAGGGACCGCCGGGGGGCAGGTCACATCGCTTCCGCGATCGATCGGGGTCGCTGTGTTGTAACGCAGTCCCGAATCCATTCAAATGGCTGTGCTCTGGCCCGGGTAGCGAGAAACCCATCACTTGGATTTCATCTGGCCGGAAGACGAACGAAGAGAAAACGGCCTTAATGGCATCGCGAATAATGACCTGGAATGACCTCGTAAAGGGCCGGAATGGCGGTTTTGCGGGCGATCACAGGTCAAGCAACTGTCGCAGCGATCCGACCGAAACAAGTCGGACCTGCAACCAATAACCAAACGAGGGCTAACCCTCGTTGCTCGGGAGAGAATAAATGAGGCGCGTATCAGTCAAGTTGGCTCTGTTTGCGACCACCACGCTCGCCGGAGCAGTACCGGCGATGGCACAGGATGCGGGGGGCGACATCGTCGTCACCGCTCGCCGTACCGAGGAACGCCTGCAGGACGTTCCCATCTCCATGGCCGTCTTCAGCCAGCAACAGCTGACCAACAAGAACATCGTGTCGGGTGCCGATCTGGCCACCTATACTCCGTCACTCTCGGCTAATTCGCGTTACGGTAGCGAAACGGCGACTTTCGCCATCCGTGGATTTACCCAGGAATCCTTTACGTCACCGTCCGTCGCGATCTACTTCGCGGACGTGGTGGGGCCGCGTGCGCAAGGCGGAACGCCGGGCGGCAACGGCGCTGGCGTCGGTCAGTATTTCGATCTCCAGAACGTCCAGGTTCTGAAGGGGCCGCAGGGAACGCTGTTCGGACGCAATACCACGGGCGGCGCGGTACTGCTGGTGCCGGAGCGTCCCACAGATGTACTGGAAGGCTATCTCGAGGGGTCCTACGGCAACTACGACATGTATCGTATGCAAGGCGTCGTCAACGTACCGCTGAGTGACACTTTCAAGGTTCGTTTGGGTTTCGATCGCCAGAAGCGGGACGGGTACCTCAAAAACCAGAGCACCCGGGGACCGGATGCTTTCGGCGACGTCAATTACTGGGCAGCGCGTCTGGGCATCCTGGCCGAGCTTACGCCGGACCTGGAAAGCTACACGCTCGCCCGCTTCAGCCATTCCGATACCAACGGAGTTGCCGGCAAGATGGTGACGGCGGCAGGTTGCCTGGGCAACACGACCACGCCCACGCCCGGGTCGACAGCTCAGTTCCTGGCGCCGCTCGGCTGCAAGATGATCACCGACGCCGCGGCCCGCGGCGATGGGTACTGGGATGTGGCGATGAGCGCGGCAAATCCGTTCCTGAAGATCGATCAGTGGGCCGTATCCAACACAACGACCTGGGTGGTAAACGATACACTCACCGTCAAGAACATAGCCAGCTATCAGGAATTTCGCCAAAAGCAGTCGTTCAACATCGGCTCTGACGACTATGCATTCCCGGCGACGACGCAATTTGGCGCCCCCAGCCCTTATGCCGGCCTGCCGTTCACATGGGTCGGGCTCAACCCCGATTCCAACTTCCCCAACGTCTCGCAATGGACCGCGACTGAAGAGTTGCAGATCCAAGGCCGCACAAGTGATGGCAAGCTGAACTACGTCCTTGGCGGCTATTACGAGAAAAGCGGACCGCTCAACCCGTTCCAGGGTTCGCTTTCGCCGATCTCGTATACCACCCAGATCCCGATCGCGCCCGGCATCTCGGTCCCGGTGCTGTCGAGCCTGTCGTGCACCGATATCGCGGCCTACCAATGTACGCCGATCAATTCGCTCGGCGTGGCGGGCATTCCCGGCCTGATTCAGAACTCCCTGACGCGTTACCGGTATCGCAACGCGGGCTTCTTCGGCCAGGGCACTTACAAGATCACCGACCAGTTCTCGGTAACGGCGGGACTGCGCTACACGATGGACAAGGTTGCGGGCCAGGGCGGCACGCGCCAGGCGTTCTTCTTCGCACCCAACACGCCGACCTTCGTATGCGCGGCTTACCCCGGTCGTCCTGCACCCAGCGGCGAGAATTGCCTCACCAACATCGCGCAAAAATCCAACAAGCCGACTTGGCTGATCGACCTGGATTACAAGCCGACGCCCGATATGCTCGTCTATGCCAAATACGCGCGCGGCTATCGCCAGGGTAATGTGAACGCATCGAATACGATCCCCATTTCGTGGGGTCCCGAAAAGGTAGAGGCCTACGAAATCGGCGTGAAGACCTCCTTCCGCGGAGCGGTCAGCGGATATTTGAACCTCGCGGCCTTTTACAACGATTTTTCCAACCAGCAGTTGACCGCGAACCTCATTCCCGACGCAAGCATCCCCAACAACACGAGCTCTCCGGCTCAAGCCATCGTCAATGCAGGCAAGTCGCGCATCCAGGGCATTGAGGTCGATGGCTCCATCAACTTCAGCGGTCTCTCGATCGCTCTGGGCTATGCCTATCTCGACACGAAGCTGAAGTCCTACAGCCCGCCGAATTTCCCGGGTTATCTCCCGCCCTCGACCGGCGCCAACGTCGGCGGGCCACTGCCGCAGTCGCCCAAGCACAAGCTGACGGTCACGCCGACCTACACCCTGCCGCTGGATGACAGTCTGGGCCGGATATCGATCAGCGGCACCTATATCTACACCGCCAAGCAGATTGCCCTGGCGGACTCTCCGGTGGGCGTGTTGCCGTCGAGCCAATTGGTCAACTTCAACCTGAACTGGAACGACGTGCTGGGAGGCCCGATCGATGCGTCGGCGTTCGTCACCAACGCGTTCAATGAAAAGTATCCGGTGTTCGTCAGCGGGTCTTTCGCATCGATCGGCTCGGAGAGTATCATTCTGGGAATGCCCCGGATGTACGGCATCCGGCTGCGCTATCGTTTTGGAGATTGATCAACCGATATAGGAATGCAGGTAACCTGCGAGCGCTATGCGCATGAGACGACCCCAATGGGGACCTATCAGTATAGCGCTCGTACTTTCTGCCCTTGGGCAATGCCATGGCGGCTGGTTATGCCGAACAACCTTCGGCCACAAAAACGTTGGCGGTGGCGGGGCCGATGTCGCTGGTCGCGCAGGTGATGATGGCAACCTTGCCGTTGAGGCGTTGGGACATGGCGAGTTCATTTGCTTTAACAGGCTGCGGAAAAAGGCGGCGCAGTGGCCGCCACCGCGCCGATTTCCAAGGTGCGGGGCGAGGACCTCGCTCATTCGAGGCTGAAATTCGGAGTTGCCTGCGGTGTTGGCGCGGTCTTGGTGATGTGAGCAGCACGATTAGACCGCAGCCAGCAGTTTCGGCAGTCTGATGAGGTTGTAGGCGGCAGCGGTGAGCGTGAAGGACCATCCGACGCGATCTTGCCCACGGTGTCGGGTTTTTCGCATGGTGCCGCAGGTCTTGGCCCATCCGAACACTTCCTCGATCCGCTTGCGGATTTTCTGGGAGAGGCCGTAGCCGGGATGGCGTGTCGTGCGCCCGTCGATGGCAGAACGCCGGTTGGTGTTGTTCTGGGCCACGTGCGGGGTGACGCCCATCTCGCGCAGCGCCGCGACGAAGGCGGCGGTGTCATAGTTCTTGTCCGCGCCCAGGGTAATCCGGTGGCGCCCGTCCATGCGCCCCAGCATGGTCAGCGCCGCCTCGCGTTCGGCGGTGCCGGTGGCATGGGTCAGGATCGTATCGACAACGAGGCCGTTGCGGTTCTCCATGAGGACATGGGCCATGTGGCACAGCTTCGCAGCCTGGCCACGCGCCTTCTTGAACAGCCGGGCATCGGGATCGGTGGTCGATGCATGGGTTGCATTGCTGCGCTTCTCTCCGCGAAAATCGCGTCCGGCATTACGGTCGGTCGGCGTTGCTGCCTGCTCGCCCTGGCTGGCGACCGCCCCACCGTCATCATCATCCCCGGGGCCGCCTTCATCCTTGGGCCTGAAGCTCTTCACGCTGGCCCAGGCTTCGATCAACGTGCCGTCCACCGAGAAATGATCGTCCGAGAGAAGAGAGTGTACGCGCGTCTGGCTGATGATGGCCGAAAGGAACTTGGCGGCAACGTCGCCTGCCAGCAGCCTCTCCCGGTTCTTGGTGAAGACCGTGACATCCCAGATCGGAGCATCCATCGCCAGGCTGACAAACCAGCGAAAGAGTAGGTTGTAGTCCATCTGCTCCATCAACTGGCGCTCCGAGCGGATCGAATAGAACGCCTGCAGGAGCAAGGCCCGAAGGAGCTTCTCGGGCGGGATCGAGGGCCTCCCGATACGAGAATACAGGCCGTCGAAGTCCGCAGACAGCACCTCGAGCGCTTCATCGACAATCGCCCGGATCGCGCGAAGGGGATGGTTCGCCGGCACCCGAGGCTCGCAACTCACGTACGAGAACAGCCCCTCGCTCCGTTCATCACCGCCGCTAATCCCGATCCCTTCAACATCGCTTCTCGCGATCCTGGAATCAGCAATGTCACCTCGAGGCAAGCGCCTTTTTCCGCAGCCTGTTATGCTACTAAGGAGAACGCAGTACAGATATTTGCCTCGGGCAACGGGCAGAGACAACTGTAATTCCGTCTGCAAAGTGGTGCCTGGGCGACGTCACGGGTCTACAGCCGCTCGTAGCGTACAGAGCGCTTATACACTTTGAACCGAATCTCGAAAGATTGCGAAGCGGGGCCAGGAACAAGGGACACTCCTTCCTGGCCCCGCCTCGCGTTCCCGCCGCTCCTGAATTCAGGAGCGGCGGGAACG